>NZ_JBPOFP010000176.1:0-6292 GCF_051252315.1 Paraglaciecola sp.
GTTAGAATTTTTAAATAAATATAATGAAAAAACAGTGTTTCACGTGAAACATAATCAGGTGAAAGAGGAGATTTAACTAAATGTCAGAAGAAAATGTTTATGACTCGTCGAGTATAAAAGTACTAAAAGGACTTGATGCAGTAAGAAAAAGACCTGGTATGTATATCGGAGATACGGACGATGGAACCGGCCTTCACCATATGGTCTTCGAAGTTGTAGATAACTCAATTGATGAAGCCTTAGCGGGTCATTGCTCTAGCATTAATGTAAAGATACATATTGATGGTTCAGTATCGGTTAAAGATGATGGCCGTGGTATACCTACTGAAATACATGAAGAAGAGGGCGTATCTGCTGCTGAAGTTATTATGACTGTTTTGCATGCAGGTGGTAAGTTTGATGATAACTCTTATAAAGTCTCAGGTGGTCTTCATGGCGTAGGTGTATCAGTAGTAAATGCTCTTTCGACTAAACTTCAATTACAGATTAGACGTGCTGGTAAATTGCATGAACAATATTACACTCATGGCGAACCTCAAGAGCCATTATCAATAATTGGTGATTCAGAGACTTCTGGAACGAGTATCCGCTTTTGGCCTAGTGATGAAACATTTACTAACACCGAATTCCATTATGACATTTTAGCTAAGAAGTTACGTGAATTATCATTCTTAAACTCTGGCGTATGTATCATTTTAGAAGATGAAAGAACTGGAAAGTCAGATCACTTCGAGTATGAAGGTGGAATCACTGCATTCATTGAATATTTAAATAAAAATAAAACTCCTATTCATCAAAAGATCTTCTATTTTGAATCGCATAGAGAAGAGGATGGTATTTCTGTTGAAGTGGCGATGCAGTGGAATGATAGCTTCCAGGAAGGCGTATTTTGCTTTACAAACAACATTCCGCAGAAGGATGGCGGTAGTCACTTAGCAGGATTCAGAGGCGCATTAACTAGAACACTAAATAGCTACATGGATAAAGAGGGTCTTTCAAAGAAGGCCAAGACCAGTACGAGTGGTGATGATGCTAGAGAAGGTCTTACAGCTATAGTTTCAGTTAAAGTACCAGATCCTAAATTTTCTTCTCAAACCAAAGACAAGTTAGTTTCTTCTGAAGTCAGGCCGGCTGTAGAGACGGTGATGGGCGAAAAACTTCAAGAATTTTTATTAGAAAATCCAGCAGAAAGCAAAATTATTGTTGGTAAGATTATAGACGCAGCAAGAGCTCGAGAGGCGGCACGAAAAGCTCGCGAAATGACTCGAAGAAAAGGTGCGTTAGATTTAGCTGGTTTGCCAGGTAAACTTGCAGATTGCCAAGAAAAAGATCCTGGACTATCTGAACTATATATAGTGGAAGGGGACTCTGCTGGCGGTTCTGCCAAGCAGGGACGTAATCGTAAAAACCAAGCTATTCTCCCTTTGAAAGGTAAAATTCTAAATGTAGAAAAAGCTCGATTTGACAAAATGTTGTCATCTCAAGAAGTAGCCACTCTTATTACCGCTCTTGGTTGTGGTATAGGACGTGACGAATATGATCCAGAAAAACTGCGTTATCACCGTATTATCATCATGACAGATGCTGACGTAGATGGATCTCATATACGTACATTGCTTTTAACGTTTTTCTATCGTCAAATGCCTGAAATTATCGAACGCGGATATATTTATATTGCACAGCCACCTTTATACAAAACTAAGAAAGGGAAGCAGGAGCAATATTTAAAAGATGACGAATCTTTAACTACTTACTTAACTTCAATCGCTTTAGATAATGCATCTTTACACGTTAATGAAAGTGCCCCTGCAGTATCAGGAGTGGCTTTAGAAAGTTTAGTGCTCCAATATCAAACCGCTATGACAATGATAGCGAGAATAAGCCGTATAATGCCTGAAGTTATACTCAATAAGCTTGTGTACACTAATACTTTAGAATCTGATTCTGTTAATAGTGAAGAGAAATTAGAAAGTTTTGCTAAGACATTTACAGAAGAACTTACTGCTGATGAGATAGATGGTGCAACGTATACTTTTGAAATTAGACATGATTCAGAAAGAAATAACTGGTATGTATCTATAATTATCAGACTACATGGTATAGACACTGAATATAAAATTGATAAAGAGTTTATAGATTCAAATGAATATAAACGAATCAAGGAGCTTAACCAGGCCATAAACGGCATGATAGAAGCGGGTGGATATGTTCAAAGAAATGATAAAACAAAACCTGTAAGTAGCTTTGTAGAGGCATTAGATTGGCTTATGGCTGAATCTAAGAGGGGCCAATATATTCAGCGTTATAAAGGATTAGGTGAAATGAATCCTGGACAACTTTGGGAAACTACCATGGATCCTTCTACACGTAGAATGTTGCAAGTTACAATTGAGGATGCAATAGGTGCCGATCAACTATTCACTACATTAATGGGTGATCAGGTAGAACCGCGTAGAGCTTTCATTGAAGAAAATGCACTGAAAGTAGCAAACTTAGATGTCTAGTTAATACGAAAGTTTTGACAAATAAAAGCCATTTCAGAATTGAAATGGCTTTTTTTATGTTTAAAACAAAACAATGTTAATTTGCTTTGACATACTTGATACTGATACTGAAAAGCTTAAAAAGTTATTAAGCTTGTCACTATGTCGTTAGGCTAAATTGTAATTAAATTGACGACTACCGAAGGAGAACCGAAACCACTAAAATCAATGACAAACTCGTATGTTCCAGTTTCTGTTGGTGTAAATCGAAAGTTTTCGTCGTCAGTTTCACAATCTGCGTTTACTTGTTTACCTACTTTAATAACTTGATCTTCATTATCTTGGAATCCACAGTTATAACCAGGTGTCCAATTAGCATCAGCAAACTTAAAGTCATAAGGCTGTCCATCTGCAATAAGTTCGATCGTAGTAGAATACTTTTGCTTCGAGACTTCGATTAACTTATATTTTTCGTCAGCTTCCCACCAAGAAAAGACCCCTCTTAAATATAAACCATCATAATTTTTTTCTTGGATAAATGTTTCTATAGCAGTAGTTGCACAACCGCTTAGAAAGCTGCTAACTACTACCAAAGAGGCCAACCGTCTTTTATTCATAAATCTTAACTTGTCCGTTTTATCCAAGAACCGAAATATCAGCACAGCATAAAAATAACGACCTTAATCTTGATAATAAGGCTAAGCGGTTATTTTTAGTTGCTTCATCGTCAGCCATAACCATTACGTTCTCAAAGAAGTCGTCAATAGGTTCTTTTAATTCCGCCAATGTGGTTAGTGAGGACTTATAATCTGAATCAGCCAACATTGGTTTGATGCGACTTTCGACACTTTCTAAAGCATTCGCAAGCGTTATCTCAGCTGCTTCTACCAGTAAGGTATTATTCAGTACAGTCGCCACGTCGTTGGCATTTTTCGCTAAAATATTTGCAACACGTTTGTTTGCAGCAGCCAATGCTTCGGCTGATTCCAAGGAATTAAATGATTTAACAGCTTCAATACGAGCAGCAAAATCCGCTGGTCGAGTAGGGCGGTTAATAGCTACAGCTTGTACTACTTCAGCTCCTACACCTTGTTCAGCATACCAAGCCTTAAAGCGGGCAAGTACAAAATCTGTGACTGAATCATTAAGGCCTTTTTCATCGACTTTATTACCGAATGTTTTAATTGAAGCTTCGATTAACGGGACTAAATTTAAGGGTAAAGATTTCTCTACAATAATTCGTAAAACCCCAATTGAAGCTCTTCTTAAAGCAAATGGGTCTTTATCACCTTTAGGCGTTTGACCGATACCAAATATTCCAACTAAAGTGTCAATTTTGTCTGCTAAAGCAACACATATGCTAACGTTAGAGCTAGGGAGCTCATCACCGGCAAAGCGAGGTTTGTATTGTTCATTTTGCGCAATTGCTACGTCTTCTGACTCTCCATCGACACGAGCATAATGCATACCCATTACGCCCTGTACATCAGGGAACTCCATAACCATATTAGTCATTAAGTCAGTTTTACATAACAGACCGGCTCGATAAGCCGCTTGTTCGTCAGCTCCCAACATTGCAGCAATGCTTTTAGCCATAGTCGCGATACGTTCCGATTTTTCGAATAAAGTACCAAGCTGTTTTTGAAACAATATGGTTTTGAGGCTTTCTAAGCGTGATTCAAGGGTGTTCTTTTTATCTGTGTTGTAGAAAAATTCTGCATCGGCCAATCTAGGTCGAATAACCTTTTCATTTCCACTAACAATAGCTTGTGGATCTTTACTTTCTATATTGGTGATAAATACAAATCTTGATTTAAGTTGACCGTTTTGATCTAGCAATGGAAAATATTTTTGGTCGTCTTTCATTGTGTAGATTAAGGCTTCTTTAGGCACGGCTAAAAAAGAATCATCAAAGCTTGCTGTTAGTGCAACAGGCCATTCTACTAGTGACGTGACTTCATCTAATAAATCATCATCTATATCTGCCGTAGCGTTTTCTTTTTCCGCTGCTGCTTTTATTTGGCCTAATATTTTCTCTTTACGAACATCATGCTGTGCTATTACATAGTGACGCTCCAATTCAACTAGGTAATTATCTACATGGTCTAGCTCGAAAGGAGCGTTTGAATGAAATCTATGTCCTTTTATTAATCGCTGTGATGAAACTCCAAGAACTTCACCTTCTACTAAATCTGAACCAAATAAAATTGTTACTGTGTGTATAGGTCGGATAAACTGAGTTAGCTTTTCACCCCAACGCATTGGCTTAGGAATAGGCAATGCTTTTAATGCTTTTTCTATTAAAGGAGCGACTAGATTGTTTATTGCTTGGCCTTTAACTTCGGCTTTATAAAGTAACCACTCGCCCTTGTTTGTTTTTAATCGTTCTGCATCAGCTACATCAATTCCATTTGATCGAGCCCAACCTTGTGCTGCTTTCGTGGCATTACCTTCTGCGTCGAACGCTGCCGATACGGCTGGGCCTCGTTTTTCAACTAACTTATCAGCTTGAAATTCGGAAACTCCTTCAATCGAGACAGCTAGTCGCCGCGGGGATGCATACCAATTAATTTTTGAAAAGGTTAATTCGTTATCTTCGAATTGTGACTTTACGTTATCTTTAAACGCAGTCGCTAACTTAACCAAAGATTTTGGTGGTAGTTCTTCCGTGCCTATTTCAACTAATAAATTTTCTTTTCTCATGGCTACTTCTCCTTTTTACACATTGGAAAGCCAAGGGATTCTCGTGCTTCGTAATAGGCTTGTGCAACGGCTTTAGAAAGTGTTCGCACCCTAAGAATGTAACGCTGGCGTTCGGTCACTGAAATAGCATGTCTGGCATCTAACAAATTAAAAGCATGGGATGCTTTCATAACCTGTTCGTACGCTGGTAACGGTAAGTTTTGTTCAATTAGATGCTGACTATCTTTTTCACATTGATCAAAGGTAGCAAATAGTGCCTCAACATCTGCATGCTCAAAGTTGTAGGCTGATTGTTCTACTTCGTTTTGGTGGAATACATCACCGTATGTGACTTTACCCATCGGGCCGTCAGTCCATACTAGGTCATAAATGCTATCTACACCTTGAATGTACATAGCCAAGCGTTCTAAACCGTAAGTGATTTCACCGGTTACTGGAGTGCATTCTAGTCCGCCTACTTGCTGGAAGTAAGTAAACTGTGTGACTTCCATTCCATTTAACCAAATTTCCCAACCTAAACCCCAGGCGCCTAAAGTAGGTGATTCCCAATTATCTTCCACGAATCGGATGTCGTGAACGAGCGGATCGAAGCCTAACTCCTTTAAGGATCCTAAATACAAATCTTGAATATTGTCTGGAGAAGGTTTTAACATTACTTGAAATTGATAATAATGTTGAAGACGATTCGGGTTTTCTCCATACCGACCATCTGTAGGTCGGCGGCAAGGCTGGACATATGCACTGCTAATAGGTTCTGGGCCTATTGATCTTAAAAATGTCATTGGGTGAAATGTGCCTGCACCAACTTCCATATCAAGGGGTTGAATGATTACACAGCCTTGGCGAGCCCAATAATCTTGTAGCGCCAATATAAGGCCTTGAAATGTCTTACAATCAAACTTTTGCATTGTCCTGCCATCTATAAATAAAATTCAAAAAAACGTCCGCAAGTATACCTGTTGTAGGGGCTCGTATGTAGGCCAAAGCGCAATTATTCGTGCATTTAAATCAGTTGTGAAGTGAAATTGGGTGAAATGCCTTAAGTACGACAAAGGCAATAAAGCTTACTAGCCATTTTTTATCTTTATGATGAACTAGCTAGGTAG
>NZ_JBPOFP010000177.1:0-6053 GCF_051252315.1 Paraglaciecola sp.
ACCTATGCTCAAACGTTAGCTGAGGCAAAAGTGTTATATCAAGAGTCTAAAAAACACATAGTGTTATTAGACTTAGTGATGCCTGACTGCACTATTACTGAAATTTTTAGCTTTGCTAAACAATTAGAAGAAAACAATACACGCACAATCATAGTCTCTGGCCAGGATAATTTTGATGTACGTTTAGGTGCAATAAGTGCCAATGTATCTGATTTCATAGTAAAACCTTACCAAATCACAAATTTAGTCGCCAAAATTAGAAGTGCACTTTTGTTAGATCTTGTGCGTCCTTTCAAAGTTTTTCTAGTAGACGATCAGGAATCAGTTGCCACGTATTTTAGATCGACATTAGAAGCTTATGATATGGAAGTGAAAGTACTTCTCGATCCAACTAAAATATTAGAAACCTTAAAAGAGTTTGATCCTGACATATTTTTGTTCGATTTATTTATGCCTAAAGTTAATGGAATTGAGCTAGCCAAAATTATTCGTTTAATGGAAAAGTATGATCCAATCCCAATCGTATTTTTAACGTCTGAAGATACCATTCAAACCAAATTAGAAGTCCTTGAATGTGGCTGTGATGACGTTCTTCCTAAAAATATTGCACCAGAAATATTAGTCAAACAACTTTCAAGTCGTCTTAAACGTGGACAAGAATTGCGTTATTTAAATAGCCGCGACAGTTTAACAGGGCTATTAAATCACGGACAGATTATGGAAGCAGCCAATAGCGCAATGCAGTTAGGTATTAGACGAAGTTCTCCCACAATCGTGGCCATGATAGATCTTGATTTTTTCAAAGCTGTAAATGACACTCATGGCCATGCAGCAGGCGATAAAGTATTAATGGGACTTGGGCAGTTATTATTACAACATGTAAGACAGACTGATTATATTGGTCGTTATGGTGGTGAAGAATTTTTATTGGTTTTCCCTGATTCTGAACTTGAAGTAATTAAACGAAAGTTAGATCAAATTAGAGATGTATTATCTTCATTGACCTTCAAACATGAAAAAAAGAATTTTAACGTTACCTACAGTGCCGGCATTGCTAGTTCAGAAGAATATCTTACTTTGACAGATATATTGATAGCTGCGGATAGTGCCTTATACAAAGCCAAAGAAAAGGGACGGAACAACGTACAAATAAACCGCAAAAATTAAAGACGAGAGCCTGCGTTAGTTTTACTTAAATAACTAATAACCTCAGAAGCAATATCATCCAAAGGTAGAACTTTATCTACTCCCCCCATTTTTATTGCTTCTTTGGGCATACCAAATACAACACAAGTTTCTTCACTTTGAGCAATAGTGTATGCGCCTTCAGAATGAAGTTTTTTCATGCCGGCGGCTCCATCTTTACCCATACCCGTTAAAATCACCCCTAAAGTATTTTTGCCAGAGCACTTTTCCAAAGAGGCAAACATCACATCCACTGAGGGTTTATGTCCGCTAACACGTTCAGCATCACTTAAACTAATTTTATAATCCGCACCACTTTTAGTGACTTCCATGTGCAAGTGACCGGGTGCCAAATAGGCATTTCCCGGCAGCAAACGCTCGCCTCCTTTAGCTTCAATAACATTCATTTTGCACAGGCCATTCAGTCTAGTGGCAAAAGACGTGGTAAAGCCTGGAGGCATATGTTGAGTTATCACAATTGCAGGCGCATTAGCAGGTAAATTCATTAACACTTCTTTAATTGCTTCAGTGCCACCGGTAGAAGCCCCGATTGCAATAATCCGTTCAGTGCCCATAATTGTTAGAGGTTTTATGCTCTTGTTGGTAATTTTTATAATCGGTTTAACTTTAGAAAGTGACGCGGTGCGGATCTTATCCAATATAAAATCTCTATACTCTTCTATACCTTGTGCCACTCCTAATTTAGGTTTAGGCACAAAATCAATGGCTCCTAATTCCAGAGATCTTAAGGTCGCCTCTGCACCTTGCTCCGTCAGGGTTGAGATCATCACCACAGGAGTTGGCCTAGCTTTCATTAATTTATCTAGAAAGGTTAAACCATCAACTTTTGGCATTTCAATATCTAAGGTAATAACATCTGGCGAATATCTATTGACTAAATCTCTTGCAACATAAGCGTCTTGTGCTGCGCCAACGACAGTCATTCCCGGGTCGGCTTCTATAATTTCGGTAAGCAAGCTACGAATAAGAGCCGAATCATCCACTATCAAGACTTTAATCGTCATAATCTATCATCCATTAAAATAGGTCCACTTCGCCACTGGGTTTAGATTGACGAATACGCATTCTGTATTCACTTTCACGATCCATAATGGTTGAATTATGTAGAGATTTAATTTTTCTAACCAATACCTTGCCAGTTTCTGGGAAAAAATACACTTTTCTTGGAAATTCATCTAATAAATCACTGGCTAGAATAGGAATATTTTCAGCTTTAAGGTAGTCCACGACAAACTCAGCATTTCTCTGGCCAACACTATTTAATGTTAATCCTCGAAGTACATTTCCTCCACCAAAAATTTTGGCTTCGAGACGATTTTTATCCGCACCCAATTTCAACATTTGGTTAATTAACAATTCCATTGCAAACACACCGTATCGGGCTGACTCTGAAACTGATGAAATAGTTGTAGAATCGTCGCTGGGTAATAAAAAGTGATTCATCCCACCTATATTTAACTTTGGATCTCTTAAACATACTGACACACAAGAACCCAATACAGTGACGATTAAGGTGTCATCAGTAGTCGCATAATACTCGCCAGGTAATATTTTAACGGCATCGCAGTCAAAGTGCCGGTCTTTGTACCGATTAGGTTGAAAACTTGTGCTTGAACTCACCGTCCCCCTCCCACAGGTTGATAAATAGTATTACCTAAAGGCGTCACCAAATGGCCAGCTCCCGCAAAGGTTTCTGAATGCCCAGCAATATAAATTCCTGTCTTTGGCATTAACCGGACCATACGAGTTAAAATTTCAAGTTGTGTAGGTTTATCAAAATATATCATCACATTGCGACAGAATATAACGTCGATTGGGCCTTTTAATGCCCATTTATTATGGGTCAGGTTAATTTGTTGAAAGGTCACCATTTTTGCTAATTCAGGTACTACTCGCACTTTTCCTTGATTAGCCCCAACCCCTTTATGGAAAAACCGTTTCTTTTGCTCAACACTTAAGTTTTTAACATTATCAAGGGAGTAAACTCCTTGTTTTGCCTTTTGTAAAACCGTGGTATCAATATCAGATGCGATAATTTCTACCGGAGGATTAAAACATCCGTATGCTTCTACAACCGTCATAGCAATAGAGTATGGTTCTTCACCTGTACTGCTGGCTGAGCACCATATTTTTAATGGTCCTGGGTGCCTATGAATGTAGTCTTTTAATAAAGGGAAATGATGCTTTTCTCTAAAAAAGGATGTCAGGTTGGTTGTCAGTGAATCAATGAATGATTGTTCTTCTGACGGATGACTATGTAAATACCCTAAATACTCAGAGAATGTTTTTAACTTTAAAGCACGCAGCCGCCTTGCCAAACGGCTGTATACCATTGAGTCTTTACTGTCTGCCAGCCGAATTCCTGTTTTTTGATACAGGAGTTCTCTAATTTTATCAAACTCCTGACGACGAAAAGTAAACTCTTTCTCTTCACCAAATACAGACACAGCGCGCCCCTTTCTAGAAGCTCTCCCATTCATCATCTTCAGGTGCTTGAGGTTTAGCTACTTTAGCAGGGGCTGCTTTTTTGACTGGAGCTGAAGGCGCCAATTTTTGCTGACTAGGAGCCGCTGCAACGGGTTGAGAAAGGTTAGCCGCACTATTCTCATCTAAAACAAAAGTAGAAACTCTACTAGATAATTGCTGTGCTTGAGATTGTAAACTTTCAGCTGCTGCTGCAGCTTCTTCAACCAAGGCTGCATTTTGTTGAGTGACTTCATCCATTTGAGTAACAGCCTTACCTACTTCATCAATACCTGAAGCCTGTTCTGCAGAAGCTGCTGCTATCTCAGACATAATATCATTCACTCGTTTTATGGAGGTCACAATATTACCCATTGTTTCTCCAGATTGATTAACCAGACTATTGCCGTTTTCAATCTTGGTTACGGAGTCAGAAATGAGCTCTTTTATATCTTTTGCAGCATTTGCCGAACGTTGAGCTAAGGTTCTAACCTCAGAAGCCACTACGGCAAAACCTCTCCCCTGCTCCCCTGCTCTAGCTGCTTCAACAGCCGCATTCAGAGCAAGTATATTAGTTTGGAAAGCAATGCCATCGATCACACCGATAATATCTGAAATTTTCTGGGCAGATTCATTAATAGACGTCATAGTTTCAACTACTTGTTGAATTAACTCGCCACCATCAATGGCGACAGTCGATGCTTCAGAAGCTAAACCATTTGCTTGATTGGCATTTTCAGCATTCAACCTTACCGTACCTGTTAACTCTTCCATACTTGAAGCTGTTTCTTCAAGACTTGATGCTTGTTGTTCAGTTCGGCTAGATAAATCGGCATTTCCAGATGCAATTTCTGACGAAGCACTATTAATCACATCGGCAGCACCTCGAATCTCACCAATCATTGACGTTAGGTTTTCCGACGTACTATTACAGTAGTCTGCTAATTCAGCAAATGTACCTTGGTAACTACCATCAATACGTTTGGATAAATCACCATCAGATATTGCCATTAACACGCGGGCAATATCTTGTAATCCTTGATCAGTTGTTTCAATTAAACTATTCAAACCTTCGGCAATATTTAGCATAAAGCCTTCTTTATTTGCGGTACCTATGCGTTCGCTGAAATCACCTTTATTTGCCGCTTCTACTATGGTTGAAACTTCTTTTTCAGCCTCAACTTCTGCTGTTCTGTCTAACCACTCTACAACTGTACCGATTCGCACACCTTTCTCATCTTTAATAGGGTTAGCTATTAACCTGAAATACAAATTCCCAACTTTTATTTGGGTTTTATAGGTGGTTGTTAACTTTTCTAATAACGTACTTTGATGAGCAGGGTTTTTATGGAATACATCGATATTACTCCCTACAACTGTGTCAACAGAGAAATTAGGTAGCTCTTTACGTAAATCAGTCTCTACATTACGTAACATTTGCTCTACTGCCGCATTCATATAAATAACTTCACGCTCTGCGTTGGCAATCATTACACAGGAAGATGTTTTGTTTAAAGACTCTAATATACGCTGAACACGTCTTTCTTCAGCAACTGAATGAGTAATATCCAACCACTCAACCACAGTGCCTAAACGTTGTTTGTCATCAGAAAAAATAGGGGTAGCGGTTAATCTAAACTCTAATGTTGCAACCTTAATGTTGCTGGTATAAGTTTCAGTTAAGTTGCCCAATAATGAAGATTGATGAGCCGGGTTTTTATGGAAAATATCCATATTACTTGACAATACTTTGTCTACCGCAAAATTTGGTAAAACTGTTTGGAGTTCTTTCTCTACACCACGTAACATTTTTGTCACTGATTCATTTAAATAAATGATATTGCGATTTTCATCCGCAATCATCACGTTGGTAGAAGTGGCATCCAAAGACGCTAAAATTCTGGTAGAAGAAATATTTTTCTCTACTGAAGATTTTACAAACTCTACCATATGGCTAAAGGCACCCATGACACTGTCCGGTTTATCCGTTTCGGGCACATCTACATGAGCATCACCTTCAGCTATTTTTCTGGCTAAAGTCTGTAAGGTACTCGGGTCTCCACCTAATCTGGCAAGAATATCTTTAGAAATAATCCAAGAAGAAAATACAACAACTATAATCGACACCAAAACCAACAAGTTGAATATCAAATGATAAAAATCAACTACAGATAAACCATCTTCGGTTTGTTCTACTACGTAAGTATTTGCCCGGCTGACTAATTTTGTAATCGCCTCCTTATGCTCGTCGAAATATTCTCTAGCTTTGGGTTTATAACTTAGCAGTAATTCAATATTACCTTGTTTTGTGGCTGGAATAATCTCTTCTTCAACAATGTCTATTAGGTGTTTAGTGGAATCATCTAGTTCGCCACCAATGTAAG
>NZ_JBPOFP010000178.1:0-6019 GCF_051252315.1 Paraglaciecola sp.
GCTATTACATAAGGCGAGCCTATTTTCGTTCTTTTAACGTGTTTAAATTTTTTACATCGCTCAATTGCGGTATTACAACTTACAGGCACAGCTAAAGCTTCAATATTTAATACTTCGGCACACAATATACCGAGAATGTCACCACGGAGCCAGTTACCATTTTCATCAGATATTAATGGACGGTCGCCATCACCATCGGTTGAAAATACTGCATCTAAATTGTGTTCTTTAGCCCAATTGATCGCTTTTAATGTATCGTCTTCTGAAACAGCTTCTGTATCGATAGGAACGAAATATTCTGTCCTTTCTAATGCAATAACTTCGGCACCTAGGCTTTCAAAAATTCGATAATAAAGATCCCGACCTGCACTTGAATGTTCATAAATACCTATGCGTATTCCAGTCAACCATGGTGAATCAAACAGTGAAGTATAACGGGTTATATAATCCTCAGCCGCACGATCATTTACAGTTAAGTCTGCTAGTGTTGTTAACTTAGTAAATTCAATTTGTGCATTATTTATAACTTGTTCATCAGCTTTATTGATTTCACAATCGGGACGATAAAATTTAAAACCATTACGATCAAATGGAATATGACTCCCTGTTACCATAATGGCAGGAATTCCATTTTCTTGTGCGGCATAAGCTAATGCAGGGGTGGGAACTACGCCGTAATAAATAACTTCTATACCAACTTGTTTTAATGACGCTGCACACGCCATAGCGATGGCGTAGCTACTTGGTCGGTTGTCGATTGCTATAGCTACTTGTGCAAAAGCAAAATGCGCTGTATCCCGGAAATAAATGCAAGGGAAAATGCCGCACAAACATCTGGTGTAAATTGTGTCACTAAACCACGTGCACCACTGGTTCCGAAAGCAATGCCACTTTGAGCAATAACTGATGAGCTAATTAATGTTGAATTATTTGACATGTTATCCCTTAGATACGTCCGTAACGGTCTTCAAATCGAACGATATCATCTTCACCCAGGTACGATCCGGATTGAACCTCAATCAACTCAAGCGGAAGTACTCCGGGATTCTCTAGCGCATGTATTTGACCAATCGGAATATAAGTTGACTCATTTTCAGTTAACAATATCGTTTGCTCACCATTAGTGACCTTCGCTGTGCCAGACACCACAATCCAGTGTTCAGCTCGATGATGATGCATTTGAATAGATAACTTAGCACCAGGTTTTACTGTAATACGCTTAACCTGATCGCGACTACCAATATCCAATGAATCATACTTCCCCCAAGGGCGGTATACTTCACGGTGTATTTTATGTTCTGTACGCCCTACCGCTTTTAGATGATTTACTATCGTTTTGACATCTTGCACTTGTTCTTTATGGGCCACTAAAATGGCATCTTTAGTTTCAACTACAACCAAGTTATCAATGCCAACAACGGCAATGAGTTTGTTATTAGAATACAGATAGTTGTTTGCCGAATTAACCGATATAACATCACCTTTGATGACATTATTATTTTCATCTTTTTCGGATACTTCCCAAAGTGCAGACCAAGATCCGACATCACTCCAACCTGCATCCATAGGGATCACCATCGAAGAGTCTGTTTTTTCCATCACAGCATAATCTATCGAGTCATCTGGACAACGTTGGAATGCTTCTATATTCACTCGAACAAAATCCATATCATTCGTATTTTCTTGCATAGACTCTTCACAAGCGAGTAGTATTTCTGGGCTATGTTTTTTTAGTTCCTCGAGATAGCGAGAAGCCTTTAATAGAAACATACCACTATTCCAGTAGTAATCACCGCTAGCAAGATAGCCCTGCGCGGTATTTAAATCAGGTTTTTCCACAAACTGTGCAACTGTAAATGCAACACCCTGAGGCTGACCCGCTTTAATATAGCCATAACCCGTTTCTGGAACAGTTGGTACAATACCAAAGGTCACTAATTTACCATCTTTAGCAAAAGGTAATGCTTTACCAACTGATTTTTGAAATGCTGACGTATCTTCAATTAAATGATCTGCAGCAAGCACTAATAAAATGGGGTCTTCATCTTGCTCAGCATTTTTTAATGCTTGCAAAGCAGCTAAAGCTATAGCAGGGGCCGTATTTCGACCAACGGGTTCCAATATAATGCCGCTGTGGGCAAAGCCACCTAATCGAATTTGCTCTGCAGCAATAAAACGATGTTCTTCATTACAAATAAGTAATGGTGCATGATGTTCCATACCGGTTAAGCGAGCGACTGTTTGTTGAAGCATCGATAACTCACCTGAAACGGTTAAAAACTGTTTAGGGTAAAGCTCACGAGAAAGAGGCCATAATCGACTGCCATTTCCGCCAGCCATAATAACGGGTAAAATCATAATTCGTTCCTAAATTATTGTTTCAGATTACTGTATTTTTATCGTTCACTTATGTTGCTGAAGAGTTGAAATACCATCGACTGTGCTTATGCACATGTAAATCATTAAGTATTTGTTCTTCTGACATCCACTTATATTCATCGTGTTGTTCTGAAGGCAGTTTTAATAAATTTTCATTCACCTCTAATCGATAGCCAAGGGCAATATAATGCGTGCTAAAATCTTCAACACTCACATTGTCTTTATAAAAGTGTTCGAATGGTCCAATAAGTTTTGCATTCTCAAAATCAAATTCCACACCTATTTCGTTCAACGTTAAGCGCTTAAATGCGACTGACATCGATTCACCTTTTAGTATTCGCCCCCCGGGGACAAACCAATCCCCCTGTGCTGGACGGTTATTTCGTTTACCGAGCAGAATACGACCTTTTTGGTCAGAAACTATCAGGTCAATTGAGATTAACGGAGTATGTTTGATGATTGTTTTGAAGGTTTCAAAAGGTAACATTGGGGGTATTCTTAGAAAATAAAGTTAAACAACATTGAGCTTTTTCAATATTAAAGTTCAGATATATATCATTGAGTGAGACACTTTTTATCCATTTTGAGACAAGTTAATCTTCGCTAACCTGCATAGAAACTAGGATTTACTGTTTTATTGAAAACAGTCCCAATAGGCCTTATTTATAATTATTAATTAGTAAAAATAAATCATACATCAAGTGGGACCGATCTGAGTACTTAACAAATGCTCATCCATTTAAACGTGCAAACATTTGAAATAAATAAAGTTTTAAAGTTCTATAATGCCCACTATCGCTTATTGATGATATATAGTGTCAAATCTAAGATATATGACTGTTATAGTTAACATTATCAGCCTTTTCAATCTCAGCCTGTAACTCTGCAATCTCAGCCTTTAACAATGCATATTCTTCTTTTTTACGTTTCAAGAATTGGCCGGTTATCTCACCTTTCTCCAATATTCCTTGTGGCGTTAAATAATAGGCATAGCCCCGCTTATTATCTGATTTGACAAAGTTATCGACCTTAATCAATCCTTTATCCACTAACGCCTTTATACAATAATTGACACTGCCTAAACTCACACCTAACTCTTTGGATAGCTCACGCTGACTTGCAGCAGGATTGTGTTCAATCGCTTGCAAGACTTTAAAACGTACAAATTCGCGTTGGGTAGGAGACAACTTTTGTCCTTAGTAATGGTTCAAGCAATGTATTAATTTTGTTTCGTGCAGGCTACCGCAAGGAAATACTCTGTTTATTAGGTGATTTCCTTGAAAAAATTATTTATAAATTAATGAGAATACACTAAAAAAAGTTTATTTGTTCAATGCGTGAACAATAGCAAATATGCAGTATACACACAATAAGAAATAGTCTTAGAAATAGGAATTATTTACAAAAAAAATGGCCTCTGGATCTCCAGTAGCCATACCTATGTAAGAAACCATTTTCATCTCAAAAAGGATTAGGCTTCTGCGCCTTCGTCTTTATTCATAAAATGTCTCACGAGCACAATCAACACACCTAGCATGCCACCGAGCATTATCCCTAACACGGCAATTAACGCACGTTTTGGCTTGGCTTTGAGCTCAGGCACCACTGCTGGGTCCAGCGTCTTAAATATGTACTCAGGACTCGCATTAGCTAGCATAATGGTTTGAGTTTGTGATTGTACCAAATCAAATAAACTCGAACGCATCTCTGATAATGACGTATTGTTGATTTCTGATTGCAGATACTCAATCGAACGCTCTGCTTGAGCCACATCATTGTCGCGCAGTGCATCATTGACATCTCGAATTAACCAACTCACCCATTTTTCTGCCACATACGGGGATTGATGCTCAATCGCCAAAGTGACAAATCCACTGTCTTTATCTTGAGCAATGGATAATTGCTGTTTAAATACAATATGGGCTTCTTGTACACTTGGCTTAGGTTGTTTGGGAAAATCCACTTCTCTTACCCACTCACCTGTCTCAGCATCAAATATTTCAGTATCATAGCTAATGGTATTATTACCCGCGTTCCATTTATCAATGGCCATCAGCTCGGGTAACACATCGGGATGTTTGTTGATAAACGTCGTTAAGAATGCACGAGATTTAATATACTCAATCGCAAATGCGGTTTTATCGGCACCGCCGCCACCGGGCAAGCTCACGCCAGCTAAGGACGCCAAGCCTCCAAACTTACTGGCTAATGACGATGCACTATCGCCAGCCTGTACGGGAGATAACAATGCTTCAGAGCGATAAATATTGGGTTGCATCAGTGCATACACAACTGCTAGCACAGCAAACAGGCTGGTTATCCCGATGATTAACAACTTACCTGCCCATATAGTGGCAAACAGCTCTCGCAAATCGATTTCATCATCCTCTATCTGGCTGTGATGTGGGCTAATATTCGAACCAGTGTTAGAACTAGCATTTGAACCCGTTTGTGAGTGCTCATTGGTATTGCGTGTCATAGCCAACTCCTTATAAACCACGGATTGCAGCAACGGCAACCGCACTGTTATAAATGATCTGTGTCACTTGTTGCCATAAGCCTAAGTTATCACGTAAGTTGATATCTAACGGCACCACAATCGTATCACCTGGTTGAATTTGGCTATCGGCATAACTAAACCAATTATTGCCTGGACGAACCACGCGACCATCTGCACGTATTACATATACCGCACCATCATCCGCGTATTGCGTTGTACCACCGGCTAATTCAAGATATTCGGCTAAGCTCAGCTCACTATCAAACACATGCGCAGAGTTCATTTGTACTTCTCCTAATATCTGCACTGTGGCTGGCTTTCTTGGCACAAACAACGTGTCATTTGGAAATACTTCAACTTGGTCCTGCTCACCACTAAACTGTGCCATTAGATCAATCGCTACCCGCCCTAACCCGGCCATATCGCCAGGCTCAATCAAATTAGTGATCTTGTCCATATCTGGTGCCGTGGCTTGAGCGCCAATCGTCGCCGTCATGGCTTTAGCTGCCATCGCGATCTCAAGTTGTTTGCCTAGAGCTTTTTCTAGGCGCTTTAACTCTTGTTGGTTTTTGGTTGCAACGGATTCACGAATAAACACGGCTGCCCCCGGATACGCTAAATCGGTAAACCCACCGGCACGCTCAATCACGTCTTTGAGTGAATCCCCATCGCGTACTAAATAACGACCAGGGAAAGTAAACTCACCAGATAACTCTACGTATTTTTCTTCATACCACTGCGGGATACGTCTAATTTGCACGACATCTTTGGCTTGTAATGTCGTTATGCTATCTGCCATTTCATCAGATAATTTTTGAATGAAAGTATTGCGCCCTGCTACGGTTTTTTTATCCGTATAAAAACGTGAGATTTCCATCTCATCCAAATACGCAGATTCGGTTAAACCACCGGCAGCGGACACCAGATCAGGAATGCGCATATTCGTTGAGTAAGGATACACACCAGGAAAACGCACCTCGCCAGAAATAGTAATCAGTTGATTATCAATGTCTTTGGTGGCTTGACTAGCAAGTCTTGCCATTACCGGCGCTAATGCATCAGCGCGATCTTGATTTTTACTAAACACGTACAACTGATCTTCAGCTTGTAATGGCGTGGCTAGTAAACGCTTATCGGATA
>NZ_JBPOFP010000179.1:0-5905 GCF_051252315.1 Paraglaciecola sp.
TGGCGGAGTGGACGAGACTCGAACTCGCGACCCCCGGCGTGACAGGCCGGTATTCTAACCAACTGAACTACCACTCCAGCCGTAATCAAAACTTTTACTTAATATTAAAAATATCCAGTAAAATAACACTATTAAAGTTGGCGGAGTGGACGAGACTCGAACTCGCGACCCCCGGCGTGACAGGCCGGTATTCTAACCAACTGAACTACCACTCCACAATCTTTAACAATATCATGCAGTTAGATGAAAAATATTAGATATCCCTCCTCAACCGCGGCGCAGATAATACGGGTTCCCCTAGATTGAGTCAATAGCTTTTTTAGCTAAAATTAGCTTAATAAGTTTGTTTGCTTGAGTATTAACCAATTACGCCAAAATTAAGGGGGGATTAAGCTCTAATTTTAATCATTTGGTAAAGATAGATCTTTAAACCCAGCGTCAGATTCTTTTTCCTTACCTTCCTTTTTACTTTCTGGGGTTTGGGCTGATTCAGCATGTTTGGGCTTACGTTTAAACAACTTGGCAAAAAAACCGGCCTTAACTTCTGGTTCTGCAGAGTCCTTCACCTGTTTTTCTTTAGAAGCGTCATTTGATATATCTTTTTTTCTAAATGAAAAGCTCATTTTTTTATTACTTGTGATAAACCAGATTAAGGCTCCCCCCACAACAAGCAAAAATACGTTAATACCCACAATTAAAGAGACTAAGGTAGACTTAGACATTTTTTCGTCTTCTTCAGGTATTGACTCAATAATATCTTGTTCTGTTGAAACTTCATTAGAAGGCGCTTGAATGTTGTCCTTTTGTCCATTTGCCGATTTTTTAACGGGCTTAGGCTCTTCCACTAAAAAAGAGTATTCCGGTACATCTAAAATAAACTCTCTTCCATCCAGTGTATTACCAAAAGCCGTTAGCTTGACTCGATAAATACCAAAATCAAAATGAATAATGTCGTGCTCTCGAATGTCATCAGACATATCTGTTATAGAAAAATTTTGGATATCCCCGTTAGGGTAACGCACTTTACCATCAATTAGTAAGGTCGAAATGTCCACGTGTTCTCTATCGGCATCGACTTTTAGCTTATGGTATCCGCCTTTACCGTCGTCTATATCAACTAGGATATTCACTGGATTAGGTAACAACATAATATTCGGATCAATTTGCTCTCTAGAGTACATAGGGGTTGAAACTTTAAATGTTGGGATCCACTCTCCATCCGCAACTGACAAATTAAACTGTCCAGTAAACACACCATCCAAAGGTGTTTCATCCATTCCTTTTCCGTTATCTTCAAAGCTAGCTATGATTTCTGGATCTGCGCCAAAATTATTATAATTGGGGTTGTTAGTACTGGATAATGAAATGGTCAATTCCACAACATCTCTAAATGCAGTGTAATCAATGGGCTCCCCATCATTCGTCAGATAGGCTGTTTGTTTTAATATTTCCCCGGAAAAAATGGTCTGTGGCAATGCTTCGGCATGCAATTCCAACTCACTGATCACCATTACTCGACTATTAGGTAAAATATCTCCAACGGCTTGCCAGGGGCCAATTGCAGGATTTTTAATGCTGATCATGTCGTAAGTGCTGGTATCGTACCAAAATACACTTTCGCCATCGGCACTGGCTTGAAATAGTTTAGAGCCGTCTGGTTGAACCAAAACGATTGGACTCGAACCGTAGGTTCTGAAAAAAACCATCGTAATCTCTTCTACTTCGTAGTCGATTCTAAAACGGTTTTGTAACAGGGTGATACTGTTGTGATACTTGTTACCTAATTGGGTAAGAGGTGATTCTGGTTCAAGTTCAGAACCCTCAGCATTTTGACTAACTGCGGCACTAGTAGATTGTGATATTAAAGGGACTATCGCTAACGAATAACAAACATGACTAAAGCACATCAATATGCTGCAGACGAATATTCCTATTACCCTTTTATTCATGCTTTAAACCTACTTATGTCTGGTTATTGGCGCCAAAGACAACTTCCACCTTCTTCTACCACAATATCTAAACGACTTTCATGTTGTTCTAATTCATCGGCTGTTGGCTGTACAATCTTTAATGGATTTCTATCTGATGATACTCGTCTAATTGTTTCGACCTGCACGCCCCCTTCTCCACTACCCTGACCACTTAGGTTTAAATCCGTTTGGCCACCCGTCATCATTAGGTATACGTCAGCTAATATTTCCGCATCTAACAATGCACCATGCTTTTCACGGTGAGAGTTATCAATACCATAACGTCGACATAAGGCATCGAGGTTGTTTTTTTGTCCTGGGTGAATTTGCCTAGCCAACTCAAGGGTATCAAGCACAGTGCACATATTGCCTGTTTTATTTTCTGCAAGCCCAGTTAACTTAGCGAATTCATGATCCATAAAGCCGACATCAAACGGCGCATTATGAATAACGAGTTGACCACCTTTAATAAAATCAATGAACTCCTGTGCAATATTTCTAAATATAGGCTTGTCGGTCAAATATTCATTAGTGATCCCGTGAACCTCTATGGCTTCTTGCTCAACTAGTCTTTCTGGATTGATATAAACATGAAAAGTGTTACCGGTTAAGCGACGATTAACTAACTCTACACAACCGATTTCGATTATTCGATGACCCTGTCTAGGGTCAATACCGGTTGTTTCTGTATCTAAAACTATTTGTCTCATCGAGTTCTCATATAAAATTTGTAGGCTAATTCATTTAAATTTCGACCAGTTAGTACGTGAAATAACTTGGTGTGATTGTTATTAAACAACATTATACTGCCCTTAATCATAAACTTTCGCATTTATATAAAAAATAATTAGATGAAAAAAATAGATATTTATACTGATGGATCTTGTTTAGGCAACCCTGGTCCTGGTGGGTACGGTGCAGTCATGATTTTTGACAAACACCGTAAAGAACTCAGTCAAGGGTTTAAACATACCACTAACAACAGAATGGAATTATTGGCCACGATAGAAGCTTTAGCTTGTTTGACCGAGCCATGTGTTGTAAACCTTACAACGGATAGTCAATATGTTAAAAATGGTATAAACCAATGGATTAAAGGTTGGAAAAAAAACGGATGGAAAACCTCAGCCAGGAAACCCGTTAAAAACGTTGATCTTTGGAAACGATTAGATGAACAGGTTAGTCAACACGATGTTAGCTGGTTTTGGGTGAAGGGCCATTCAGGTCATCCTGAAAATGAAGCTTGTGACCAATTGGCACGACAGGCAGCTGAAAGTTCTTCACTACTTGATGATATTGGTTTTGAACAATAATTTATTACTGGCTATAGAGCATACCAATGTGCTCTATACCGCCATCATCATAAGGCTCACCAAATTCTACAAAACCTAAACGATGGTAAAATTGACAAGCATAGGTTTGTGAAGATAAAACAATTTCATATTCTGGATATGATCTAGAGATATCAGCCAACATTTGTTTGAGCAAAACCTCGCCTTTCCCCATACCTCGCACTTCGCTAAGAAACACAACCCTTTCTATTTTTACTTTTCGTAAAGACTCAACCTCCCTATACCGGCCATAACCAACAAGCTGCCCATTTTTATCATTTATTAAATAATGAATGGAATTTTGATCCAAACCATCTAAGTCCTGATAAATACTATTTTGCTCGACAATAAAAACATCTTGCCTTAACTTGGCAATAGCGTAAATATCATCTCTTGTAAGTTGTTCAAATGTTTTATAAATCATAAGCATACTTGCTGTCACTAGGGTTCTATTGTTAGCATACTATTGCGTTCAATTTTGTTCACTCTAATTTACTCCTTTTACTCACTAGGAATCTTTAATGGATATTTTTACCATCATTTCACTTAGCCTATATTTTGTTGTCATGTTAGGCATAGGTTTATATTCATTTAAACAATCTAATTCAGACGTTGAAGGATACATGTTAGGTGGCAGAAGCTTAAGCCCTAAGGTCACTGCTTTGTCAGCAGGCGCCTCTGATATGAGTGGCTGGATGTTAATGGGCTTACCTGGAGCTATGTATGTATCTGGATTATCTAGCGCTTGGATTGCTGTTGGATTAGTCATTGGTGCATATCTTAATTATATCTGGGTTGCACCTAGGCTCCGGGTCTACACAGAATTAGCAAAAAACGCGATAACAATACCTGATTATTTTGAAAATCGTTTTAATGACTCAAGTCATAGTCTACGCATACTATCTTCCGTTGTTATTGTTATCTTTTTTACCCTGTATACCTCCTCTGGGGTAGTAGCTGGAGGGAAGTTATTTGAATCATCTTTTGGCTTAAGTTACGAATTAGGCTTATATGCTACAGCTGGCGTGGTTGTCGCTTATACTCTATTAGGTGGTTTCATGGCAGTGAGCATGACGGACTTTGTACAAGGGTGCATCATGTTTGTATCGCTTATACTCGTCCCAGTAGTTGTTATATTTGAACTAAATGGGTTGTCTGGTATTACAGCTCAATTAAATACCCTTGACGGCAATTTCATGGGTTTATTTGAAGATGCATCAAGCGGTGAAGCATTATCCGTTATTGGTATTATTTCACTATTATCTTGGGGAGTTGGATATTTTGGTCAACCTCATATTATTGTGCGTTTTATGGCCATACGCTCTGTAACCGAAATAAAAGTAGCACGCAGAATAGGCATTAGTTGGATGATAATTTCAATTATAGGTGCCCTAGCAACTGGTTTAGTTGGGTTAGCGTATATCACCAAAACTCAAAACACGCTAAATGACCCCGAAACCATTTTTGTTTATTTATCACAAATATTATTTCACCCCTTAATTACAGGTTTTTTATTGGGCGCTATATTAGCGGCAATAATGAGCACTATTTCTTCCCAGTTGTTAGTGACATCCAGTTCTTTAACCGGCGATTTTTATCAGGCATTTTTACGTAAAGATGCTAGCCAAAAAGAACTAATACTAGCTGGTCGTATATCCGTGGCCTTAGTAGCATTAGTGGCTATCTATTTAGCCTATGATAGAAATAGTACGATCCTTGATTTAGTGAGTAATGCTTGGGCTGGATTTGGAGCAGCATTTGGACCAGTCATTTTATTCAGTTTATATTGGAAAAGAATGACGCAACTAGCGGCCTTGCTAGGTATGTTGGTAGGTGCGGTAACCGTATTATTTTGGATATATGCGCCCATTGAAATCAATGGCGGTAATTTAAGTAGTTGGCTGTATGAAATTGTTCCTGGTTTTATAACTTGCAGTGTAACAATTCTGATTGTAAGTTTGTTTACTAAAGCTCCTGAAAAAGAAGTGACCAATACTTTTGAACAGGTAGACAACAGTCTAAATGAATTAAAATCAGCTTAATTAACGTTTTTTTAACGAATTAATTGCAACGAAAGGCATCACTGGGTAATGTAAGTTTTTCATCTATGAAGTAAGGGTGGTATTTTGAGTTTTTACGCAGCTAGACAACCAATTTTAGATAAGCAAAAAAATTTGTTTGCTTATGAGTTGTTATACCGTGAAAGCCTGAAAAATTTTTTTCCTGATATCAATGATGACGAAGCGACCGCAAAGTTAATAGAAGGCCTACAGTTTAACTTAGGCTTAGAAACCTTAACCCAAGATTCAATTGCATTTATCAACTTCACGCATTCATCTTTGTTAGAAGGTTATCCATTATTATTACCTAAAGAAAAAGTGGTAGTTGAAATATTGGAAACAGCCAAACCAAGTAAAAAACTACTCAAAGCTTGCATCGATTTAAAAGAAAAAGGGTACATAATTGCGCTAGATGATTACGAACATAGCAAAGTATGGATTCATTTTTTCCCTTACATTGATATTATCAAACTAGATTATTCGTTAACTAGTGAAGATCAATTTCAAGAGATATTGAAAGCCACCAAACCTTATCCTCATATAA
>NZ_JBPOFP010000180.1:0-5857 GCF_051252315.1 Paraglaciecola sp.
GTCAATTACCGTTCGATGGTCCTTATGTATTTCGAATTACGCGTTAAGTGATAGGTTTACTCTAATAATATTGGAATAACTACTAAGTCTAATTCATGAATGGAAGAAAGCTTCATTAGCTTAAAGTTTTTTGCCAAATTGAGAAAGTTTAATAGTTAATAAGCATCAAGCTCATGTTGGCGAACTGAATCGTGAGGTTAATGCTAGCTTATCACCGAGTAACATTAAAAGTAGGCCAGAAGTTATTATTAAGAAAGAATACTAATTATTATAGTTTTATAAAGGTTTAATTATGATGTTCTAAGAAGCGACGAAACTAAATTGGTCGCTATATAAGATAAATTAGTAAAACGTGACTATTCAACGTAAATAGTGAAGCTTAGGGTTAATTATACATAGATTATATTTGTTACCGTTAAAAATGATGGGACATATTAATTGAATACGACCATTTGAATACGGTGAGTAGTAACTCATAAGTAAAGAGAACCTTAACTTACTATAAGGTTTATCTATTATTGGATTTTAGCAATGGAACAAGACAATTTACCGACATGTCCAAGTGTTGAGTCATCGCAAAGTATTGAAGAACAACACAATTTACTACTTATTATTTTAATTAGCTGTGTAGCAACGATAGGAGGCTTCTTATTTGGTTTTGATAGTGGCGTAATTAACGGTACTGTTGAAGGTTTACAATCCGCTTTTAATTCCGACAGCATTGGCACTGGCTTTAACGTTGCTTCTATGTTGTTAGGTTGTGCATTTGGTGCGTTTTTTGCCGGGACGTTAGCAGATATATATGGACGCCGTTCGTTACTCATTGTTGCTGCGGTACTGTTTATTATTAGTGCATGGGGGTCGGGTGTTGCTGATAGTTCATTTGAATTTGTAATTTACCGAGTTATCGGTGGTTTAGCCGTAGGGGCGGCGAGCGTGATGGCTCCAGCCTACATTAGTGAAATAGCGCCCGCTCAGTACCGAGGTATGCTGACAACTATTCAGCAAGTTGCCATTATTTTTGGTCTGTTTACGGCTTTTATCAGTAACTATTTTCTAGCCGACATTGCTGGCTCGGCTGTTACCCCACTATGGATGGATTTTGAGGCTTGGCGTTGGATGTTTTGGATTGAATTAGCGCCTGCGGCTTTGTTTTTATTCGCTTTGTTTTTTATTCCTGAAAGCCCTCGATTTTTAGTCGCTGCCAGTAACAATATACAAGCACAAGCGGTTTTAGCTAAGTTATACGGAGAGAAAGCCGCCGGCACTAAAGTTGCTGACATTGGAAAGTCTTTGGCCGCAGATCACCATAGACCGAGTTTGAAGGACTTATTTGATAAAGTTTCAGGTAAGGTGCGTCCAATTGTTTGGGTTGGAATTGGATTAGCTGTATTACAGCAATTAGTAGGTATTAACGTTGTTTTTTACTACGGTGCTGTCTTGTGGCAAGCGGTTGGTTTTTCCGAAAGCGACGCATTGCTAATTAATATTATAAGTGGTGGAGTCAGCATTGTTGCTTGCATCATAACGATTATGTCTATTGATAAAATTGGGCGTAAACCTTTACTTGTGATTGGTTCACTGGGCATGACAGTTACGTTAGCCATTATGGTATTTGCCTTTGTTAGTGCAGATACTGATGCTAATGGTGATTTGGTGTTAGGTAGCTTAGGTACATTAGCGCTAATTGCAGCTAATGCTTACGTGTTCTTCTTTAATATTTCGTGGGGGCCGGTTATGTGGGTTATGTTGGGCGAAATGTTCCCTAACCAGATCCGTGGTTCTGGTCTTGCTATTGCTGGCTTAGCCCAATGGAGTGCTAACTTCGTTATTACTATGACTTTCCCAATAATGTTGGCGTCTATAGGCTTAGCTGGTGCATACGGCTTCTATTCCTTATGTGCATTGGCCTCAGTAGCCTTTGTATTTAAGTTAGTACATGAAACCAAAGGATTAGAGTTAGAAGACATGCAAGGTTAATATGACTAGAATCAGTCATTATTCTTTATAATTTAGGGTCGTACAGTATTCATAACCTCTAGTTTTATTGAAGCGGCGTCAACAACAATTGGGCTGACGCTGCCATTTCTTTTACGGGTTCATTGATGCGCTTATTCTGAGCTCATTAAAATCAAATTGCAGGCTATTAATTTCGATATTTAATAATACACATTGATATTCATAAATTAATTAGAGTTTTTTTACATCATTATTCACCTAGCGATAAAGTGTTTTTATATATTTAAATGCAGTATTAAAGCTGATATATTGCATTATAGGTGATTGGATTGCGTTTTTAGTTGTTTTGTTGTGTGTTTCTGTATTTAATATCTCATGTTGGGTTTGGGGTTGAGAGAATTCAAATGCTTGAAACATACTCAAATGGTAATTTTCGTGTTGATCCAATATTTTTATTAAGTAGTTTAGAATTTAAATTTTAGGAAACTAATCGTGAACAACAAAATTAAATACTTGTTGATAGCATTTCCGCTATTTTCATCAATCGGTTGTAGCCAACAATCCTCTACAGAAAGTATAAAAATAATAGAAAAACCTAATATTTTATTTTTGTTTACTGATGATCAGAGATATGACGCATTACGGGCGGTAGGTAATTCTGAGATTAGCACCCCTAATATTGATAAAATTGCCAAAAATGGTTTGGCGTTTACTAATGCTACTATTATGGGCTCCTCAAACGGAGCCGTATGTGCGCCAAGCAGAGCAATGCTAATGACCGGTCGTCATTTACCGCAGATAGAATCTCCAGAAGGGGATACCATCAGTAATCGATTGACAACATTGCCACAGCATTTAAAAGAGTCTGGTTACCACACTTTTTATACCGGTAAATGGCATAATGGTAAATCCAGCTTTAATCGGAGTTTTTCGGCAGGTAAAAATATATTTTTTGGTGGCATGTCAGATCATTATAAGGTGCCTTTGCATGATTACGACCCGACAGGCCAGTATGATAAGGAAACTGTTTTTTATAAAGAGCAGCATAGTAGTAAAATATATGGTGACTCCGCCGTTGAATTTCTTGATACCTATATAAACACTAAACCTTTCTTTTTAACTGTAGCGTTTCAGGCTCCACATGATCCAAGACAAGTCCCAGATAGCTTCCTTAATCAATATACTGCTAGTCAGTTAAGCCTTCCTGATAACTTTAAACCTCAACATACGTTTGATAACGGCGAGTTAGATATTCGAGATGAATGGTTGAGTAGCACGCCAAGAAAGCCAGAAGTCATTAAACGTCATATTCAATCCTATTATGCCATGGTTACCCAGATAGATATCGAAGTTGGCAGGATCTTAAATGCGTTAGAAAGAGCAGGGCAGGCAGATAATACCCTTATTTTATTTGCCAGCGATAATGGTATCGCCATTGGTCAACATGGTCTAATGGGCAAGCAAAATTTATATGAGCACAGCATTAAAGTCCCACTATTAGTCAGTGGTCCTGGTATTAAGAAAGGCAAAACTAACATGCCGGTTTATATTAGCGATTTATTTCCGACATTAAGTGAGTTGCTCGACCTGCCCATTCCATCGACCGTTACTACAGAAAGTTTTGCAAATAGACTCACGTCAACAGATGAATCGAATGCCCGCAAGCATTCAATTCATATGTATAAAACCTATCAACGAGCTATCCGTACGGAACAATTCAAATACATTACTTACAATATTGATGGCGTAATCCGTGAGCAATTATTTGATCTGAAAAATGATCCTCTTGAAACTCAAGATTTGATTAAAGTTCAGCCAGAAACGGCGAACGAGCTCAAAATGTTACTGCAAAGCGAATTGCCTAAGTTAGGAGATAATATCAATTTTTCAAAACCTGACTGGGGCGTTACTCATACGCCAAGTTGGAGTGAAAAAATGCTTAAAACAAGCCCTGAAGCGTATCAAAAGTTAAAAAAACTTGCTGATGCGGATAGAGCCAAACTCGAGGGTTAAGGCGTTTTGAACTTCGCTGTATAAATATTATTCTAATACCAATCCGTTTTGATAAGTGATCAATTATCAAGTCGGGTTGGTATTAATTCAAGTCAACACGCTCTAATTAGGATCCAAGTTAACTTATAAGTTAATAATGGAGTACTCATGTATAAAGTCGATCGTTTTCGAAAGTTAATCTAGTTAACCATATTTAAAAGTCTTGTTTTATATTCATAGAAATACATCTTGCGTGTTTTTTAGTTAAGTATAGATAACTGCATGCGTGTTAACCGTTTTAAACCACCGAGCTGGTAAATATTATAAATCTTAATCAATGTCTAAATATCACCAATATCCTTGAATTTTCAGGCGTTTGTGTTTTGTGTCATTTTTTACACAATTATGCTTTTGGTGTTTATTACAGCAAGTTAGTGATTATCTACAATTTTAACATAAGTTAAAAATATATTAAAAAAAGTTTACTTTAGTTTGCTGTTTTGATGTTTTTTTGCTTATAATAATGCACATATGCTTTGTTGTTAATTTTGATGAGGAATTGTGATGGAAGCTTTATTTAAAAACATTTCACCTAGTGAAGGAAGCACTTTCAAGTGCCAACAGTTAACCAGCTCTTGCTTTGAGTCTGATCATAAATGGCACTTCCATCCTGAATATGAGCTTATTTGGGTAGTTGAAGGCGAAGGTACACAGGTTATTGGAGATAGTATTAGCCCTGTGCAAGCTGGTGATTTGGTATTTATTGGCCCTAATTTGCCTCATTGTTTTTGCAGTAAAACCAAAAATAATGAAAAACCTGATTTTAAATGGATAGTTGTTCAATTTAAAGAAGAGTCAATAGGAGCTGGTTTTTTAGAGCTTGTAGAAGCAGGGCATATTGCAGCTTTATTTAAACGTTCGTTACGTGGGTTAAAAATCAACGGTAAAACAACCCTGCGTATTCAACATGAAATGAGTAATATGCTAATTGAATCTGGTTTTGCAAAAGTGCTAACTTTGTTACGAATTCTCGATTTATTGGCAGAATCAGATGAAACGAATATGTTAGTAGGAGTGGATTATGAGAACTGTAATGATGTTAATAAAATTAATCTACGTCGTCTTAAAACCATTCAAGATTATACTCTACAAAATCTTGGTAGTGATATTTTTCAACCAGAAATTGCCTCTAAGGTTGGACTAACCCCACAAGCATTTAGTCGTTTTTTTAAGAAAGTAGCGGGTATAACCTATGTTGCTTTTGTCAATAATTTAAGAGTTAACAAGGCGTGTCAGTTGCTTATTGAATGTAAGTTAGATATTACTCAAGTTTCATTTGAGTCAGGTTTTAAAAATATTTCTAACTTTAATCGACAGTTCCAAAAGCAGAAAGGTAAAACACCAAGTGATTTTCGGAATATGTATAGAATGTTAAAAGTATCAACGGACTATCAAGAATATAAGGCAGGGTAATCGTATATAGTTTGATGAAATGTATATATTTTAACTCATCACGTATAGTGATAGGTGTTTTAAACGATTTTATTAGATTGGGTTGAAGTTTTATCAAGAGTATTTAAGATTAAGACCTTTAAAATGTATTTTTGTATAACGTTTATGTCGACTTAAATGGCTGTGCGTTTTTGATTTTGTGAGCTTTCTTTGAGAAAAAAAACCTTTTTATTAAAAAATACTATTAACAGTATTTTAAGTTTGATAGATGAATTGGATGAAGGGCAAGTAACTTTACCTAATGATATACGTTTAACTAAGTTATTTAATATCAGTCGTTCCACAGTAAGGGTTGCTGTAGCAGAACTATGTGACGCGGGTATCATTAAAAGAGAAGGCGCCGCAAAAGTTGTTTTAAGACGACCTAAAAAGGATGATTATTATGAGCTTGAAC
>NZ_JBPOFP010000181.1:0-5594 GCF_051252315.1 Paraglaciecola sp.
CATAGTCCGGGCCATCTTTAATTAAACCGTCATAAATGCCAAAATATAGTTCATTACCAAATTCGACGTATTCAACGTTAATGCCGCGATTAAAAAGATCACGCAAGAAATCCTCCGATTGTTGAGGTGTTCTTGTACTCACATTTAATACTAATGAAACTGCAGTGTTGGTTTCATTGGCAAAAATTTCAAAATCATCAACGTTATAGCCATCAGTTGGGTTAGCAGCCCGTGCTTTAGCGTTGAATCCTTGTGTTTGATTTTTATGATGATCAGACATACCGGGGTAGTTAGTGTCAAAAAAACCGGTATTGGGGTTGTAAAAGTTTGCAAATGTTCCGCCAGGATAACGAATAACCTGAGAACCCGTTTTGTTATAAACCTGAGATAATTCTGGATGAGCGTAGTCAATTCTGCCATCAGAAAATTGTGAATTTACGCTAAAAACATCTTTATTTAATATATTCTGTTTTTCGTTTGATACTGTGACAGTGCCGGCTGCTTGTATATTTGAGCTAGCGAATGAAAATAGTAAAAATAACGTTTTCATTAAAACTTTATTAGTATTGCTTTTTAATTTCATTGGAACTTCCTTACAACTATAGAGAACACATGTAAACGGATTCAAATGTTTTAATGGGCAATTGTTAACTAATGCTTATTAGAAAATTCAAACGTTTAATGTACGAAAGTGTAGGTTAATTGTTAAAATTGTAACTAAGTAGTAGTAAAGTACCTCTTTAATAATACTATTTTGTATTAGTGTCTTATGACTTTGTCCTGATCAGGTGGCGCAATTTAAACGAATAAAATTACGCTAAAAATGATGGATCGCTTAAATAAAATATAGATTTATAGTAAGTTGATATCGCTAAAGTTAATGCTTTAACAACCTGTATCAACTAAGCCTATAAGAGGTGCATCTCCATTTTGCTTATTGTAATAATAAACATAACATTCATTTGTTATGCTACCGTTTTTCGGCCATACATATACTCCAACTCCTCCCGTTGCATCATTTACATCAGGCATGCTGGCTACGGAGCCTACTAAGCAAAAAGTTGTGGGGCATGGAGCACTAGTAGAAATACCAAAGCTTACTTCGGCTAAATCTACAACTTTATAGAAAACATTATACCCTTGGCCTTTCATGTATCCCGAGTCCACAAGTATACTTTGCCCACCGCCAATATTTATACTTCCCTTGGTTACTCCTTGTATTTTGGCTTTTACAAAAACCAAACTCGAAGCACTTTTTGTCGCGGCTACAACTCCGTTAAGCACGGCTATTTTTGCATCACTTTGCATTGAAATATATTTCGGCAAAGCGGTAGCGGATAAAACTCCGAGCACAACAATGACCGTAATAAGCTCAATAAGTGTAAAACCAGAATTGTTTTTTATTCTGTTGTTGATAGAAGGCATTTCTACTACCTGTTAGTTAGGAAGGTTTATGTTGTTGAGATAACCAGTGATAATGTAGTTATTCATAATCACTTAGATAATTATTTTTAACCATAGGCTGTGAGGGTTAGACTTGCATCACTGCTTGAAATTATAACTCTCTTCTTATTATGAAAAACACGGGTCGTTTGTTCTTTTTGCATTTGGAGTTGGCGATTGAAATTCGAAACAGTCTGGTGTCGGCATTCATGAGAAATTTTCGTAATATCTGATTCATGTTCCATTAATAAACGACACTCTTTACTAATTCCAAGTTCATTGCCAAAAGCTATATAAGTGAGCCCTGCCGTATTCTTGAAAAACCGGATGAAAGCTTCCCGAGTAAGCACTATTTTTTCAGCAATGTCTGGTGGGTAAATGTCATTACCTAAATTATCTCTAGAATAATTTTGTATTGCTTTGAGTTTTTTAAGGTTGTTAGTATTAACATCGCAACCGCTCCGATAGTCTACACTAGCTATTGGTGTTGTTTCGTCTGATATAGCTTGAGTGTCAAATACACTGTGCAATATGAGCATTTTAGACAAGCCGCTTTTATACAGCATAGTCTCTAATAGTTGCTTAATGTAATCTGCGGTATTCCCTCGGAGTTTTAAGCCTTCAGAAGAGCCTTGAAATAAGCCCCGTATATGTTTCGCTATAGGTAATGCAAGAAAGTCACAGATAAAAGACTTTTTTTTAAATTGAGTTACTATCAGGTTAGACGGATTTTTTTGTTTTATATGTTGATCTGATTGTCGCCAACAATGCGGTATGTTTGGACCCCAAAAACTTAGATCGTTAGGTTGATAGATATTGACACTATCACCTACAAATTGTGTTTTTTCACTATTTGTAAACAGTATTGATTCAAAACCTGGGTTGTAGTGCCAATTATTTTCCGCTTTTAAGTCTGAGTAAGTGAGTTGTTGGCATCTAAATGAAATGCCTTTGTTTGGGAGAATATTTTCACGTAATGCTTCCACTACAAGACCTCTTACACTTTATTTTCTGTATTACTATAACTAATTAGTCTTTTTTTTAGCCGAATGGCGCTAAATATTCTAAATTTATAGAGTTTTCCAGTAAGATTGGGGTGTTATTATATTTAACTGTGCAAATATTGTCAAGGGTTAAGTTTTTATATCAAAAGCATTAGTAAGATAGTGTAATAAGAATTTATACAGCTCCTTGCATATGTCTTTTAGCTTATGGTGATCTGCTTTAATCAAACAAGACACTTTAATAATGCGATTTATGCTGCAATGGGTATTCGAAACCAAAAGGGCAGATCCAGTGGGAGCCCCACGAATTTAATAACTAGCTTGTGGCGCAGCCATTAATGGAATTCCTTGTATTTCATTATTTTTACTAAGCCGTCTGCGCGCTAATGCGGTCAAATTTTTGAAGCTTATTGGCGATTTGTGTTTTGGGCTTAAAACCATAGCGAGCTCCTGGTGATGAACACGTCCAAACTTAGTTTGAAAAAGATTGTTAATAGCTTCAAAAATCAGATAGAAGAGCGGATATTAAGCTTGGATATGTTGGAGCTGACATTAAGGGTCATTAAAACTGAGCTAGGGATTAGCTCGTCCGCAATTCCAGTATTTACTGTACTTAATAGAGACAAGCCGGTTTTGTCACCGGATAGATTAGTAAAAGCAGGCCTTGCCAATGAACTTTATTCGTTGTGTGAGCAAGAGCAAATATCACCTTCCGTCGGAATTGCCCCCGAATTTGTTCTTGGTAGGCTGGCATTATGGTTAATGCTGAAGGAAGGAGTATTAGATAATAAAATGTTACTGGCCATGCTGGACGAAGAGAGGGAAGGTTGGTTTAGATATAATGAGTGTATTTATTATCAATATCGGGAACAGCGTATCTTGATAGGAAAGGCAACGGAGTTATTTCTCATTCAGTATTGTTTTATGCTACAAAGTACTTCATTCAAAACTAAAATTTATATTAAAAATATCAACGCATTTTTAGTCTACAAGGAAATTTTAAATGAAGGCAGGAAGCTTACACATCCAACTCTCAAGTTAGCATTTCGCATTGAAACAACTTTTAATAACAACCCTATTTTTCAACAGGTGAGTTTAAACAATCTGCGTCATACGTTACTTGAAGAAACAACATTTTTACGTGTTTTCTCTGATAAATACTTATTGCGGGAGAAAGTACGGACAAATAACGAATCAATAACCAAAAGGCAATTTACAGCTTGGTCTGCAATTGCAGTGACGAAGACAACAGGGTGGGCCAAATCAAAGGGAAGCCAGGCTAAAACTGACGACAGCACTGTTAATATGAATTTCACGTTAATCACTGCAGCTTTGGAGCCTTTAACTAATAATAAAATAAAGAAATTTAAGGTAGGAGAATATCGAAACAACCTTGGTATTTGGTTAGAAGATAAAGACAATGCCAAGCGTTATCCTTGGGTATGGTTGCTTAAGTCATGGCTATTCAAATTAACGTTTTACGGTGGTAGCAAAAAATCTAAAATTCGTTATAACACCGTTACTGATTATGTGAAGACGGTTTCGATGCCTTTTTTATGTGAATTTATAGCAACGGATGCAAATTTGATCACTCTAAGTGAGTGAGTGGGTGGATAAATTCAATTGTGTTTCAGAGCAGATTAAATCCGCACAACGGCGATGTTATGTGTACTATTTTGCTGAATTCTTGGTTACTAGCGGTATTCTACTTGAACTGCCGTTAGATGAACTCGATTCTCATAGCTACAAAGGTCGGGTTGATGCGAACTTAATTACACATTCTCAAGCGGATGTTATTACAGAAAAGTTATCGGAGGTGAAATCTGAAGTATCTTCAATTGCACGATTACTGTTTAACTTTGGTTTTTATTCAGGAATTCGTCGAGGTGAAATAGGCTTTTCTAAGCTTAAAGATTTTAAGTTTGGTGATGTTTATATTCAATTTCATGTGCGGTTGAACCAGCACCGTTTACTAAAATCACCTAATAGTGCACGTAATATTCCATTAGAAGTTTTTTGGCCGGAGCACGAACTTAGATTTTTGAGGGAGTATATAGATCTTAGAAAAAGAAATGGTGCAGATATGAACTCTGCGTTATTTCCAGATAAGATTTTACTGGAAAAGTCTTTTGAACTGGTGACATTGCTGTTACGTAAAGTAACGGGTGACCAATCAATGCGCTTTCATCATCTTCGACATTCTTTTGCAAATTGGACATGGTTTCTACTGAACTGGCGATATCCAAAACAACTGGTACATTTCATTAGTTGCCTTTCTCATCCTTATTTTAACCTAGAGCGAAAGAAGCTTTTGTTAACACGACTTGGCTTACCAAATGGAGCTAGCCGCAAAAAGTTATTTTCATTAACGCGACTGCTAGGACATACGGATATTTCTACTACACTGGCATCTTACCTGCACACGATGGATCTTTTTATTTATCTAGAGAAAAACCGTACCTCTCTGGATTTGACCAAACTAGTACAGCTCACTTATGGCTATGGGGCTAAAATAAATCCTGAATTTCCTCATCAGGTTGTTGGAGCAAGAAACTTTGCTTCTGATGTTAGCTTTGTCAATATACCTGAACTTTCGAGTTTTTTGAGCGGATTTACGCTTAATAAAGCCTATATTGAGAATTTTATTTGATGCGAAGACCATGAAGCTGAGCAACATAAAAATATACAAAATCTATCTTTATACGAATTGTTAACCATAGTTACTAAAATGGCTCAGAATGAAAGTAATATAAAAATTGCTAATGATACTAATGTCCCTGTAGGTATATTGTCTACTGTTAAAGGTATAAGTCAGGCCATAAATAAAAACTACCCTAAAAATTCGCAGAAAAAACTCCCATTATTGCCAGTGGAAGGGTTAAGTACTTATCAATGCAGAATCGTTAGTTCTCTTGTTAAACGTTTTGATAATATTTTGGTTAAGCCTAATTTAAATCGGAGTTTGAAATGTCTTGAAACTTTGGCCAGTAGCAAAAGTTTTTTGATCAGGAGTGCTGATCATCAGGCGATAGCTCAGTTATTGGTCTTGTTAGAAAAGCTTAAATTTACTGATGGCCACCTAGTCTTTTCCTGGTTTTTACCGGTAATAAAAGAGGAAGTAGGTGAGGTATATAAGGAGTTAAATTT
>NZ_JBPOFP010000182.1:0-5530 GCF_051252315.1 Paraglaciecola sp.
ACGTCATCTTGAACACCATCACCATCTGTATCATTATTAAAAGGGTCTGTACCATTGGTAACCTCTGTACCATTATTTACATTATCAGCATCACAATCCTCCGCTGCCCAAACTGCATAATTTTCATCAGCTGGAGCACGAACCGTTGGTACGGTAACCTCACAAGGATCAGATGGATCTGTACCATTGGTTACTTCAAATCCATTGGTTTCTCCATCACCATCACAGTCTAAATCATTCCAGCTTGCTTCTGCGTTAGTAGGAACTTGATTTGTACTATATACACAAGGATCTAACGGATCTGTATCTGTTGCATCTGGATCACCATCACCATCATCATCTAAATCACAAATACCCACTAAACCGTCACCATCTAAATCTGTATCTACCGCAGTCACAGCGTTTACATCACCTGTATTATATGCAGCTGCAGCTACTAATCCGTTTGCTAATATTTTTCCTGAACCATCACCAACAGTTGCAGTATCGGCATCATCATATTCAGAACCATCGCCATTATCGGCAGTACTACTTTCATATGCTTCGTTAGCATCTGAACAGGTATCACCATCACTATCTACATTAAGAAAATCTGGAGTACCAGCTGTTGTTTCTGTAGCAACTGTACCTGTACCAGCTGTATTAGGAATACCTTCAGCACTTATTGCTCCATCTGCAATACCATTACCATCTGCATCTGTACCGCCTGATTCTACAACATCGTAAATTCCATCATTATCACTATCTAAATCAAGCGTATTTGCTACACCATCATTATCATTATCACAATCTAAAACCGATCTAAAGGCAAAACCTTCATTTACGTGATTAGCACTTGAATTTATAGTACCATCTGCAAAATAACCAATATCCATAGGAAAAGTTATGCCCGTACTGGTATCAATCAATAAAGACCATTGCGAATCTGGTACAAGTCTGGATAAACCTGCAGCATCTGGAGCCACTTGAAAAGGAGTACCTGATGTTATCACGGCACCATTACCTAAGTCTGTTTCGCCAAGAGGGTCAGAAAGAACAGCGGTACCACCACCTGGCCAAGTAATAATAACCGTTTTATCTGCATTTTGAATATTACCTACGGCGCTATTAGGCTCATAAGAAGAAACTCTAATTGCATTTTGTACTGCATTTACAGGCTCTTGTAGCGTAAGCGTCATTTCTACAGTTGGATCCGTACCTTGGTTCCATCTTACTTGTAAACCATTATCGGCAGAACCGGTTTTATCTAAAATATTATATTCGGTAGATGTGATTGTAAACTGTTGACTTACTCCATTACCATTATTATATTCTCCTGTTAATAGTAACGTATCATCTCCTGATAAAATTGAGCCTTTAGCTGGTGTACATTCTAAATCATTTACTATACCATCATTATCATTATCTTCATCACAAGCGTCACCTACACCGTCGCCATCCGCATCATTATATAACGGATGATTTGGGGAGCATTCAGAACATTCATCAGCTTGTAGTAAATTATTAACAGAAGTTCCTATACCTTGAGAAACTCCTCCAGGAATACCTGCAGCATTTACTGTTGCTGTTAGTCTAAAACTACCATCTAAGTCTCCATAATCATAATTTGCATCGCCTTCTAAAGCATCTGGACAACCATCATTATCACTGTCGGAATCTAAATGATCATAAATACCATCATTATCTGTATCTATGTACAGTGAGCATAATGTGTTTACTCTCCAACCAATATTATCTGCATTAGCATTTTCTGATTGTGCGATAACAATTCTATTGATTCCTTTATCTATATTAAATCTAAAATTAGCTTCTTGGGCACCTCCTCCAATAATGGCCGCAACAGCATCTCCAGTAACAGGATCATAAGATGCTCCTGAACCAACGGTGCCTGTTGTAGAATATATATCTGCTGTAAATTCTACTTGAACGGAGCCATTATAAAATTTAATATTCTGACTTTCATTATAGCTGCCAGAGGCATTCCTTGCCAAACTCCTAACATTAAATTCTGTAGATAGTATCAGTTCTGAAAATATAATTTCAGTAGTTGTACCTGTAATATTAGAATTTGAGTTACGAGTCTGCATATCTACTTGAACACTACCATCTGTATAGTTAGGGTTTCCTGCAGGGAATGTTCCTGTTCCTATAGTTGTTGTAGCAACTGCAGTTATATCATTATCAAAATCTTTAATGTAAGCTATTAAATCACCATCATTGCTGTTTAAAGCAATTGTATTGTACGATGCATCTGTAAAGTGAATGTTGTTAGTAGGAACTAAACCACAGTCTTTATTAAATTCATCAACATCTAAAATACCATCATTATCATCATCATCATCACAACCGTTTGGTATTCCATCTAAGTCTGTATCTAAAGTATCATCAAAACCTTCACAAACATCAGAGGTATCAGGTACACCATCATTATCATCATCTAGGTTTTCTATAGTAATTACTTCGGAAGTATCATCTACAGAAGAATTTGAATCTGTTTCATCTTGTGTATTAGAAATAGTATTGGTAACACTTATTGAAGAAATTGGCGCATTTATATCATCTGCTACGGCAACAATAACTAAAGATTGTTTTTCACCCTTAACCATATTACCCACACTCCATTCTGGATCTGACCAACTGCCTTTTGTTGGGGTTGCACTCACTAAACTTAGGCCTGCAGGTAGTGCATCGGTGATAACTAAATTATTAGTGTCATCTAAACCTAAACTCTCTACAGTAATTGTAAATGTTACTGTTTCTCCTTCTGATATAGTAGATTTATCAGCTGTTTTATTAATAAATATATCTGGGTTACAGTAAAATACTTGAATTACGTTAGAGTTGTAATCGCATCCACTTTTAGAGACACTCACATAATGTTCTCCAATTTCAGTAGGAGTATAACTTCCTGTGGTAGCTCCAGGTATGGCCACACCATCATTATACCATTGGTAGGTGTCAAAATTTTCTGTAAGTGTAATAGTACTTCCTAAACATCCAGAACCTGAAATGGAGTAATCTACTACGGGTACGGTGTCAAAACCAGAAAAGTATCCGCCAGTTCCTAGTGCACCACTAAAACCAACAACTCCAACAGCAATTGCTCCTGAAGATTGCACATAAATATTACCGGTTAAACCAGGTATATAAAAACTTTTCCAAGGTAAGCCTGTAGCTGGTATAGCAGCAGGCAGTGTTACAGGAACACCATCAGCAGTTACAACAATATTAGCATCAGGAGTACTATTTGAAGCTAGAATGGTTAACCCACCAGATATGGTTTTTCCGGCTAAATCTTCAATGGTACTTATATTATTCACATTATCTGGAAGCAAGCAATTAACAGGAGCTATAAAATTCATTCCAATAGTTGCTCCAGAAGTACTACCTGCCAAACATTGGTACGCATACACATTTTTAGATGCTGTTACCGTCATATTATTACCTGCTGTACTACCTGAATAATTTGATCCAGGAATAACAAAGTATTCTCCGTCATTTATAGTTGCAATAGGAGTTGTTGATCCATTTACAAAAATGTCAGTACCACTAGCTGTTCCAATTATAATTGGAAATTCTAAGGAATCTGAACCACCACCTCTAACAAAAACGTATTCCCTACCAATAATATCTATAGGCACTGGTTGGTCTGTTCCGCCATCTTGTATATTAGAGCCCGGAGTAACACCAAGTAATATATGACCTGTACTAATAGCAATATCTTTATCTGATATAATATCTGCACCTAACCATCCATATCTATTGGCATCGCCATTATTTCCTAGAGCTTCTAAGACATAAGATTCTCCTTTGTTTAAAGTAACTGTAATTGTATCATCTGTTAAGCCTGTAGCATTATTTCCTAATCTAAAAACGCAATCAGGATCATAGTCTGAAATGGTAACTGTTGTATTATCTTCGGTAGCCATTATACCTAAGGCTGCATTAAAAATGCTGCGGTCATGAAGAAAAGGAATACCACCCCATTTAAAATGGGTTCCTAAGGCCGCCCGTCCTTTTGAGGTTAAAGAAACTCCCTGAGAATTACTACTTCCTCTATAATTTGCATAAAATTTTTGTCCTCCAGGTGCCTCTAAACGTAAACCTGCTGTACTATTAACAGTACCCACTTCATCTTCAGTTAATAATGTTATGCCGTTCTGATTTATAGGTAAAGAATAAGTGTAAGGATTTGTATTTGAAACTGATACTGTTGCTGCTGGAGTTGCTGATGTACCTATGTAAATATTAATGTTAAAGGGTATTACTTCTGGAGTAGAGAGGTATACCGACTGAGCCGAAATATAAGCTGTTCTTGTCGATGTTAGTGGCGGCATATAATGCAAGTCACTCAATTGCCCATAACTATTAGCTATTAAAAGAAAACAAAAAAGTTTAAGGGAAAATAAAATTCTTTTAGACATTTGGAGGTATATGTGAAATTAATTTGTTTTTAATATATCCTTGAAGTAATTCCAAATATCTTTTTTGAAATTGCTTAACAAGATTATTAAAGGTTTTTATGTGGTTCGAATTTGAACGTTAATTTTATGAAGACAATAATTGATTTTAGTCTAAATAAAAGAATAATAAGTAGAGTTATTCCTAAAAAATAAGTAAATTAAATATGGGGTTTTTCATAATGGGGTTTTTAATGGTTGTAGTAAAAATACTGCTTATAATAATATTTTAATAATAAATTTTGTTTTTTTATTTAGATAGTTTATTATTATTCAATATGTTAACTTAAATAAAAAAACCACGTGTTATAGGTTTTTGTTGTGTGTTTCTATGGTTTTGCATACGAAAGTCTTTTTTTTGTATGTTAAGCTTACTTTTATCTTAATACACTTAGTAGTTAACGTTTGATAATAAAGTAATTATTGTAATCCTTTTTAAGTGTGATATAAGTATTAAAGTGTTGCATCTTGTATTAGAGTATTAACACTTGTTCATATGTTTTAATCTTGTTTTTTTATAAAAAGTAAACCTCAATAAAAATAGTATCAAACTAATTTTTTGAAAAGACACTTAAGCTAGATAATACAGTAGAATTTTCTACTTACTTATGGATAGTGAGTTTTCAACGTTTATGGTAATTTCATCAATGCGATGGTTGTTTAGTATGATAACCAATGACGATATAAAAGTAAACCCAATAGAGATAGAGAAGCAGTTAACAGATTTTATATTTAAAGGTATAGAGAGTAAATAAACACTTATAGTTTATTAAAAAAAGAGGAAGCTAAAGCTTCCTCTTTTTTGTTTGTTGTTGTTTTATGTTTTAGTTTTTAATTACAATAAACTCAGATCTTCTATTTTGTTGGTGTTGTTCTTCTGAGCATTTTCTATTAGAATCGCAGTTGTTAGTTAGTTGAGATTCCCCAAAGCCTTTACCTGACACACGCTCAGGCGCAATACCATTGTCTAATAAATACTTTACCGTTTCTTTTGCTCTTCTGTTAGATAATGCTTGGTTGTAGGCAGTAGTAGCTCTAGCATCAGTATGTGATCTAACTTCAATAACCAC
>NZ_JBPOFP010000183.1:0-5428 GCF_051252315.1 Paraglaciecola sp.
GGGGAAATCATAAGGCTTTACCGCCTTATGAGTGCCAACATAATCAAAAAATATAATGGTGTCTGCATCGTCTCTCAAAAGCGCCTAACTGGTATCAGCCCCAGTTAGGCGCTTGTACTATCTCAAATTAAAAATGCACTCTATATTTTTTACAAAGCATTACCAGATTGATCAATAGCATTAAGACGCATTCCATCAGGATCTTCATCTAGCCCTTCTGAAACCCACGGAGATAAACATTCACGGTTTTTAACACAAGGGTCGGTTAACCCATGTAAAAATTCTACTAAATCCTTAACATCCTGCTCTACGAATTCAAAGTTTCTTAATACATTGGGAACATTATTATTTTGATTTTCGATCAATTGGTTCACTGCAAATTGGGTATTAATCTGCATATCACTGACTTGAACAGACGCTTCAAGCTGTGAAAAGTCATAATCGACAAATGCTTTTGCTGGGTTCAATGAATGTCGAACAGCACCTTCTAATGTGGTATTTGCGCCAGCATGCCCCCATGGGCCAGTCACCTCAACATTAAGTAAACTTGGCGTGCGAAAACGGTACATATCAGCTGGATCTTTTGTTACTAAAAAGCGCCCAAAATCATCTGTTTTAGTTACCCCATTATCACTACCTTTGCCACGTCCAATTTGTGGACTAGCGGTCACGTGATGGGCTTCATCAGTGAAAAAATCACCAGAATGGCATGACGCACAATTAGCTCCGCCTTGCTCTGAATTACCAAAAAATAATAAGCCGCCACGAATTGCACTTGGGCTTAGCGCAGTATCATCTCCTTCAAGAAATGCCTTAAAAGGGGTATTGATAAAAACTTGTGAACGTTCATATTCTCCAATAGCTTTGGCTATCCGCGCATAAGTAATAGCGTTATCTCCAAATACATTGACAAACTCTTCGTCCCAATCTCCCTCTAACGTTATTCGATTTTCTAATTCAGTTCGAAGTTCTGAATTAGATTTACCTGCTGCAAATATAAAACCACGCATTTCTTCTGGTGAAGTAACAGGAAACCTTGCTTGTGCTTCGGCTAAGTTGTCTCCCGCATGAAGGTCTGCTGTGCCAAATTCAGAATCGGGTGTGCGAATCCCCATACCATCGGCACCGTTTACACCTTGAGTTTTCCCCATACTTTCTACACGGCCATCATGAAACATAAATTTATCCCACATTCCGAGATTAAATGTAGTGGGCGCGTTTCGTGGGACTGTTGGCCCGCCGTCATAGTGTTCTGAAGCGCTGTCATGAAAACGTCCTTCCCCAAGCATGTCATCAATTTCACTACCGACTCCAATAGAAAGCGATAAATTATCCCCCCCTCCTAGAACAGGGTGATGGCAAGTTACACAAGCAGAGTCTTTATCTCCACCTAAACCTTTAGTAAAAAATAACTTTTTTCCTAGTTGGGCAATAGGCTCTTCAATATTTGGCAGGGCACGGCCCAATGAGGCGTCGCCATTGAGGTTTTGTTCGGCAATCAACTCTTTTAATTTAAGTCGGTTATTAACATTTTCAACGGACTCTATTGGCGTTTTCTCACTGTCTCCACAGGCAGTTAAAATACAAGAAAGAATAGATAAAAAAATGAGGGGGTATTTTCGATAATTCGTTAATTCCATTTTTAACATAGCTAAATTCCTTTAGTGAAACATAATAATAGACACGCGATTAATTTGCTTAAAGTCCCCCGAATGAAACAAGTAGACTCAACTACCTAATAACAAACTAGGTGACTCCAAATCTGTATAAGCTAAACGTATAAATAGCTTAGAAGGTTTTGTTAATCCTCTGGCATTGCTTCAAATTCGGCGCGTTTTGCATCCATATAATCCTGCATAGCTTGAGGGTCTGTCATAAGAGCTTTTACTTTTGCCATAGCTGCTAAATGAGCTGCATCTTGTTGTTGAAACATCTGCATGCCGTGGATTTTGCTTTGAGTGGCTATCTCATCAAATGTTTCTGCAGAGAAAGGTGTGTCACATACCCCGCCGAGTTGTTTACAAGTCATAGTTTTCATTTTTATTATCCTAATCAACTTTTTTGTTTGAATAATTGGATAGTACCAAATAAATGCAAGATTCCAATCACAAAACATATAGTTGAACTAATGAGCCAAAAGGTCAAAGAATTTTGTGTAATGGCGGGATGTTCACTCACAAAAGATAGAGTCAAACCAGCCATTGCTCTAACTAAATAAATGACTGAGATCAATACCAGCACCGTTTTTAAAAAAGGGAGCTTACGTACCACTCCGACAGCTGACAAGGCGAACAATCCCCATATAAATAACACCAATGCAATGCCAGTTGTGATTATTGCTGGTTGATAACTGCCCGCTTCAGCCATTTTTGCCATCTGTTCACCCGCACCAAAAAAACGGTACCAGTCTGGCCCTCCCACCATAATCCCAAGATGGGTAATACCCGCTAATATGCTGCAAGCTCCTGCTGAAATTAATAGCGTTCGAAGATTCATTGCACCATTCCTTTACTTTTAATTAAGGCTTTTAGATTTAAGACTTCTGGTTGTTGGGCATTATTATCCATGATCCGTTTGATGCTCCATTTTTGGTTAGCTGTGCCTCCTGCTTCAATAATGATAGACGCGACACGATAGTGCTTTTTAGCCAAGGCATAATCCAGAGGAAACTGACCATTATTACTTTTCACCTGGAGTTGCAGTATGTAACGTTGTTTTTTAGTCGCTTCCTCTAACAAGATAGCTCGTAAAAAGTCTATCTGATTAGTCTCAATGGCTAGATGAATGCAGGTCTTTCCTTTGGCATCAACGAGTATTTTTGAAATATTCTCGGCCGGCTGCTTGAATTGAAGGACATAGCCAAACAACCCTAAATCTCCCTTTCTACATGCCCCTAAACTTAACAACGAATCTTTTGTTTGGGCACCAGCGTCTACTAATAACTGAATACTTTTTTGCACATCGCCATACTCAGAAAATCCCACAACATCTAACGGAGACGCTTGTTTAAAGCTAATATAAAAACTAGTTGAGTAATCAATTGTTGTACGTTTATTTGGATCAGCGCCAGCCTCTAATAAAAGTTTTATAGCTGCATCATCGGCAACACTTGCCGCTTTGACTAAATAAGGCACCTTATCTTGATGGAAACCCTGATTGGCATCGATACCTTGTGCCAATGCTTGTTTGAGCTTCACCAAATCAACATTGGCTCCCCCACTAAAGGCCTGAAGCATAATTAACTCTGAAGAAGTAAGTTCAGGTGGGTCATTTGGATTGGAATCAAATGCCCCGTATTGATTTGCGATTAAAACATGAGCAAAACAGGTAAAAACCAAATAGACACAAAGCCATTTGATAGGTTTTAGTGAACCAATAAAACACTGCACCACAACCAGCACTAACAACAAGCCATGTAAAGGCATAGAAACCAGCGTAAAACTAAACATAAAAATGGCCCACAAAGCGATACCAGTATCGCCGGAGGTACTGACTACTTTGCTCACCAACACCCAATTCACTAAGCTGAGAATAAGAGCAACAAAGGTCAGCCAATTGACGATTTTAGTTCGTATGCCATGTTTCATGCTTATTTCCTCTACATTGTCTGGCTAAAGCGATTGAAGAAGCGTCGGGCTCCAACTGTCGGGCTGAAGCCACGACATACAAAACAATTATAGGTCGGCCATTTATGGCGACAATTTTATTTGCCCTTCGTTAGCCATCTTAACTAGCCTTATTATCTAGGGAACTTAGCTAATGACCTTAGCTTGATGCTCTAAACTAGATTTCACCAATAACCTTGCCGTTTCTTGGTAGGCATGTACAAAATCAGTGATGCCTATTCCGCTTAGCGCCTCTTGCTCAACCAAGCTGGTAATTTTGACTATCACTTGTGCTTTAGGGTGGTAAGCCAACACTGCCTGACAAACAATCTTTTTGGCCACTAAACTCGTCACGGTGACAATCACACTTGCAGACTCTTCTACTTTTAAAGATTCAAGCACGGGCCGTTTATCTAAGTGACCAAAATAGGCTTTGTATCCCCTTTTTCTAGCCAACAATACATGTTTTAGGTTGTCTGAAATAATCACAAAATTAACGCCCTGTTTGGCCAGCTCTGTTGCCACTATGCGGCCGGTCACGGCAAAGCCGCAAATCACCGTATGTTGACTGTCATTAATAGGCGAAATTTTATCTGACTCGAAAAATTCTTTAGCGAAATAAGATGATAGTTTATAAATGTTATTCACCATAAAAGGGGTCACGATCATGGACAACACTGTGACCAGAATCAAAAAACCACCTAATTCAGCGGACAAGATATTCTCACTGAGTGCCAACGAAAATATAGCAAAGGAGAATTCACCAATTTGGCACAAAGCTATAGCTGTTTTTACTGAATCACTCTTGTTAGATTTTCGCCTAATCAAGGCATAAATAATCAGAGCCTTCACCAGCATGGTTAACGCCAACACAGCCAATACTAAAAAGAACTCTTGATAAAAATACACAAAGTCGATTTTGGTACCAATAGAAAAGAAAAACGCACCTAACAACACGTCTTTGTATGAGGCAATATCTGATTCAACTTTTACATGGAAATTGGTTTCGGCGATGATCATGCCAGCAATGAATGCGCCTAACGAGTAAGTAAACCCCATTTCGTGGGCAAGCAAAGATGCCCCTATCACTATGCTTAATACTGAGCCTAAAAAAAGCTCTTCTAACTTGGCATTGGTTGAAAAGTGCAACAACCATTCAATAAGCTTTTTTCCTAGGGTGAACATAAACACTATGACGATGGTGGCCGAGATCAACGTGTTGAACAAGACTTCACCAATCGACAACTCATCATTAGCCAAAAAACTAATTAATAATAAAATGGGGATCACAGCCAAATCTTGAAAAATCAAGATAGCTACAGACTTTTCACCATAAGGCGTCACCACATCTTTAGAACGTTTTAAGTAACTTAAAACAATCGCTGTTGACGATAAACTAAAGGCTAAAGCGATAATCACAGACGTAGTAGCAGCCAACGAAAAACCAAAAAACGCCACCAAGAATATCACTAAGGCGCTAACTAACACCTGCGCAGTGCCGTTAACAAATACGATCTCTTTCATGGTTTTGAGTTTGTTAAAAGACAACTCTAAACCAATGGTAAACATTAGAAACACAATACCAAACTCGCCAATTAAATCTAAGGACGAGTGAGAAGAAGACGAATTAAAGTCAAATAAATTACTGACTATGGTGCCGGTCACTATGTAACCAATAATGTGCGACACTGAAAACTTTTTCAGCACAATATTGAGTACACTGGCAATCGCCAAAGAAATAAAAATAATCAGTAAAATCGAATCCATGAAGCTGCCTAAAGAGAGTGATTGCCTAACTATTCTACCTAGGATTACACTAAGAC
>NZ_JBPOFP010000184.1:0-5403 GCF_051252315.1 Paraglaciecola sp.
GAGCATAAAGAGCTGATTAAAAACCTGAGTAATAGAGTGGATGCTTACATCCAAACCTTCGAACAACAACGAACGAAAGAAGTAAAACAAAGAAAGTCATTTATCAATATTCGACATCAAGCACAACCAAAGTATGGGCAATAACCATGGATAGAAGAGATATTCTCAAATATGTAGCCGCAATAACCGGTACCGCAATTTGTGCACCGCTTACAGGCGCATTACTGACTGGCTGTGGCAAACAAGTAGAACAGTCAACGACTAGCGTCACGGCAACGAGTCTCATACCTGACGGGCAATTTTTTGATGGCAAGAACCTAGAAAAGTTAATCCAAATAATGGATGTGATTTTACCTCAAACCGATTCTCCATCAGCTTCTCAGGTAAAAGTACATCTGATCATGGACAACATGTTTCATAAGATATTTAAACCAGATTACACAAAGAATTTCATGGCCTCTTTTACCAAGCTAACTGAGTATTTAAATACGTCTAACTTTGCAAACGACTCGGCAGACGAACAAGTCACTTTGTTAACGCAGCTAGAAGATTCCAAAGACAATAGCCAAGGTTTTAAGGCCTATATGGATATCAAACAACAAAGCATAGCTTACTACCTAAGCACAGAAGAAATTGCAGAAAATCATCTTAATTACTTGCCAATCCCCGGTGGTTATACGGCTAGCATATCGGTTGAAGAAGTAGGCGGAAAAGCGTGGGCAGAATAATATGAAGAATACATTTGACGCCATTGTAATTGGCTCAGGGATCTCAGGTGGTTACTCCGCCATGGAGTTATGTAAAAAAGGCTACAAAACCCTAATGTTAGAGCGTGGACGCATGGTAGAACATGGCGATTACCCCACCGCACACATGGACAAATGGGATCTACCCAATCAAGGCGAAGTCAGCCTAGAAGAAAAAGAAAAGCATTATTACCATCAAAATAAACTTAACTGGTGGGTAAAAGAAGACGTTAAACACTTCGTTAACAAAGATGACGAATACCCCTACGACGAAGAAGAACCCTTTGCTTGGATCCGTGGTCATCATGTTGGTGGAAGATCTGTGATGTGGGGCAGACATTGCCCTCGTTGGAGCGACATTGATTTCGAAGCCAATAAAAAAGAAGGCATAGCCGTCGATTGGCCGATTCGTTATGCAGATATCGAACCTTGGTACGACTACGTAGAACCCTTTGTAGGCATTGCAGGACAAGCAGAAGGATTAAAACAAGCGCCAGATGGTAAGTTTATCGCGCCCTTCCCTTTAAATGCAGCGGAAGAAAAAGTACGTGAGGCGGTAAAAGCACAATACCCTGAACGTGTTATTACCCCATGTCGTACCGCAAATTTAAGCGAATACAATCCAGAAGTACATTTAGGTACCCGTGGACAATGTATGGCACGAAATCGTTGTAAACGAGGCTGCCCATTTGGTGCCTATTTCAGCACCCAATCAGCCACATTGCCAGTAGCCAAAGAAACTGGAAATCTGACCTTACAATCAGACGCTATAGTGATGGAAATCATTTATGACACCGAGCAAAAAAAGGCCACAGGCGTTAAAGTAAAAGATGCAAACAGCGGGGAAATCACTGAGTATTACGCACGTATTATTTTCTGTAATGCCAGCACTGTTGGCACAGCAGCAATATTGTTAAATAGTCGTTCAGAAACCTTCCCGACAGGCTTAGGAAACACCAGCGGTGAACTAGGTCATAACATAATGGATCATCATTACCAAATGGGCGCTTCGGGCACCATTGAAGGCTTAGAGGACGAATATTACAAAGGTCGTAAACCCAAAGGGTTCTTTATTCCGCCCTTTACTAATATTGACGAGAGCACCAAACAAAAAGATTACTTACGTAACTTTAGTTATCAAGGTGGCGCATCTCGAGCCACTAGCAAGCCCAGTGGTGTAATAGGTAAGGATTTAAAAGAAGTCATGTTTAAGCCAGGAAAATGGCGGATTAATATGCATTGTTTTGGCGAAATTTTGCCTTATCACGACAACCGAATGTACCTGAATTTTGATAAGCGTGATAAACATGGCATGCCAATCATTACCTTCAATGCCAAGCTTGGGGAAAACGAACTAAAAATGCGTAAACATGGCGTTAGTAGTGCCGTTGAAATGTTAAAAGCTGCTGGCTGTACAGACATTCGTAGTTACAATAAAACCACTCTAGTTGGTGAATGTATTCACGAAATGGGTACTGCTCGAATGGGGCACGATCCCAAAACCAGCGTATTAAACAAATGGAATCAAATGCATGATGTACCCAATGTATTTGTCACTGACGGTGCGTGTATGACCAGCGCCGGCACTCAAAATCCTAGTATTACCTATATGGCTTTGTCTGCTAGAGCGGTGGACTATGCTGATAAACAAATCAAGGCAGGAAAATTATAATTATGAAAGTATCAATGAAAAAATTAGCGCTAATTCCACTAGCTGTGAGCTTAGTCTTAGTGGGCTGTAATACAGAAACTAGTCAATCCACTCAAACTAATGCGACAGAGACGGCGAGTCAATCCACACTAAATACAGCAAAAACTGCTGAGGCCATACGCTCATCAGCCTACGATATAGCCAACCGTTCGGCTCAATGGCAAATAGAGCAAATTGGCAATCTTGACTACATTCCTGAATCACATAGAGCTAAATCTGAAAATGCCAAGTTTTGGATCCAAGCTGCGTTTTATATAGGCCTTACACGTTGGACTGAAACCGCTAAAAATAAAGATTTTTTAGATTATATTCAAGGTATGGCAAAAGCAGAAAACTACGACCTATTGCAAGATAGGCCTTATCACGCAGACGACCACACCATTGCGCAAACCTACTTATGGTTAGCCGAGCAAACCAAGAATGTAGATGCTATTAAACCAACTCAAGTGATGTTCGACATGATTTTAGCCAACCAACCTAAAGTTGGATTGGAAATGTTAGACGAAACAGCTTCAGGCTCTGGAAAAGTGCATTTAGAAGGTAACTGTCAATTACGTTGGTGTTGGGCCGACGCTTTGTTTATGGCCCCTAGGGCTTGGTTACAAATGAGCAATGTGACGGGCGATCCTAAATATTTTGAATATGCAGATAAAGAATTTTGGGCGGCAGCTGATTACTTGTTTTCAGATAAATACGGGTTATTCTTCCGCGATAGTCGTTATTTTGATTTAAAAAGTGATAATGGTGAACCTGTATTTTGGGGCCGAGGAAATGGTTGGGTATTCGCTGCTGTGCCACTGATTATCGACGAATTACCTAAAGACCATCCGTCACGGGATCGTTATATCGAATTGTATAAAAAGAATGCTAACGGCCTACTAAAACTACAAACTGAAGAAGGTTACTGGCCAGCATCTTTGATGGATCCGAATAAAGTAAAAACACCAGAAGTCAGCGGTACGGGCTTCATTACTTTTGGTCTAGCATGGGGCGTTAACAATGGCATTCTAACTGATGCTAAATCAAAGGAAGTCGTTGAAAAAGGTTGGGCTGCTATCGAAAAAACGATCGAGCCAAATGGCCGTGTCAACTGGGTACAGCACGTTGGAAAATCACCTGACCCTGTTAAAAAGACCGATTCACAATTGTATGGTGTAGGCGCTGTATTATTAGCGGCATCAGAAATGGTGAAATGGAAAAACTAGACATACTCTAAGTCTTAACAAAAGCCCAGTGGTTGGAATATCTAACTACTGGGAATTATCTTAATTATTACTCTTGTTTTATCCTCTAGTTCACAAATATTTTACATTTGTTTTTTTTAAATTTAATAAAGGGTATGATTAAACCATCGGTTATATGACAAGATATATATGACAACAAATCAAATTACAGGTCATCTTCTACTTCAATTTTCTATATCTAATTAAAGGCTTACTTAATGAAAACAAAAATAGCAGCATGTGGATTAGCAGTTACTCTGGCATTAACCACTGTGGGTTGTGGTTCAACATCTTCAACTGAAACACGCTCCACGGTACAAGTAAAGTCGGTACAAGCATCAGCCCTAGATATTGGTCAACGAGTATCACAGTGGCAATTAAATAATCTGGATGACTTATCTTATTTGGCCAAGCGTTATCACAACAGCAGTTCTGATCCGAAAAAATGGATCCAAGCCGCCTTTTATATTGGTTTAACCCGTTGGACGGAAACAGTCAAAGATCCCCAAGCCTTAAAACAAATTACAGCCATGTCTAAAGCAGAAAACTATGCTTTATTAACCAAACGTCCTATGCATGCTGATGATCATGCCATTGGTCAAACCTATTTATGGCTTGCAGAACAAACGGGTAATGTAAACGCAATAAAGCCTACCCAACAACATTTCGACACCATACTTGCTAACAAACCTACCGTTAGTCTAGAAATGAAAGAAGAACCCAAACGTAAAGGTTATGAAGGTTATTGCCAAGACAGGTGGTGTTGGTCAGACGCACTATTTATGGCGCCACGTACTTGGTTAAAACTAGCTAACATTACAGGTGAGCAAAAATACTGGGACTATGCTGATAAAGAATTCTGGGCCACCACGGATTATTTATTTTCTGAAAAACATCGCCTTTTCTTCCGAGACAGCCGTTACTTCACTGAAACCAGTGACAATGGTAAACCCGTTTTTTGGAGCCGCGGAAATGGTTGGGTATTTGCTGGTTTACCACTAATCATTGATGATTTACCAAACGACCACCCATCAAGAAGCAAATACATAGACTTATATAAACGATATGCAGATGGCTTACAACGTGCTCAAAAATCTGACGGTTACTGGGCTCCTTCTCTACTTGATGCAAATAAAGTTAAAACACCAGAAACCAGTGGCACAGGTTTTATTACCTTTGGTTTAGCCTGGGGAGTAAACAATGGTCTTTTGACCGAGGACAGGTATATAGCCGCAGTGGAGAAAGGCTGGAGTGCACTAACCAAAGCAATTCAACCTAATGGCAAAGTAAACTGGGTTCAACAAGTGGGTAAATCACCAGACCCAGTATCTGAACACGAAACCCAGTTTTACGGTGTAGGAGCTGTATTACTTGCAGCCTCAGAAATGACCAAGTGGCAAGGTTAGTTTCCCGTCCTAAAAAAAGTTAACCTAATTAACATGCTTTAAGTCTTCGGATTTAAAGCATGTCTCCCCCTTGAATCATTTATAAAATTTATTAACCTACAAATACATCACACGCATATGTGACGCAGCGCTTACCTACCCTAACCATTTTGACGATTAGGTTTATATATTCTTTGACAGGCAAGGTTAAGCGATAACCGGAATTTGGTTTCAATCTATTTAAAAGCATGCGCTGCGCTTACTGCAATCCATTGCATTTTTGATACGGCATCCCTGCCGCACCAGCTACTCTTTTTCAACAGCAAAAAAGAGTAGCC
>NZ_JBPOFP010000185.1:0-5309 GCF_051252315.1 Paraglaciecola sp.
GGCCATGACTGCCTTTCACCAATTCAGCGTCAAGGGGGATCACATCCATCAAATATCTAAAGCCTAACTTTTTCTTAAGCACTCTTTTTATCACTGCTAATAATGGAAATTTAAAATCAGGATCAACAAACATTTCCACCGGGTCATATCCAATTTTACGATGAATATCCACTGTACGGGCAAACTCTGGGGCCTTCTCATCATCTAACCAGAAATAGTAGGTAAACCAAGCATCAGATTGACTTATCGCCACTAAATCGCCACTGCGGCTATGTTGTAATCCATACTTTTGTTGTTCTTCTTTATCTAATACTTGTTCGATTCCATCAGTGTTTAACAATAACCCCTTAATCTCGGTGAGTTTACTTTTGTCGTTAACATAAACATGAGCACATTGGTGATCAGAAACAGCAAAAGCGGAAGATGCACCACAGTCAATATTTTCTATAGTTTTGTTCTTATAGCTACCACTATCCACCCGAGTTTCACGCACTTTGATATAATTGTGCTTACGTAAAATTTTATTAATGTGTATTGGTTTATCAACTTGAGTTATGCCGTATTCAGACACAATCATAAATTCAGCGTTTGTTGGGTAAGCCGCCACCATTTCACCAATAATCTTATCAATAGCTTGAATTTCTGCAGGAATGCTCTGCCCTTCTGGTCCAAACTTTTGTAAGCAATAATCTAAATGGGGTAAATACACTAACTGTAAATCAGGTTTATTCAATTGGAATTCTTTTGTTGCAGCATCCGCTATCCACTGACTTGCTGCAATACCCGCTTTGGGTCCCCAGAAACTGAAAAAAGGAAACTGGCCAATATCACTTTCAATTTTTTGATGTAACCCATTAGGTGAAGAATATAAATCAAAAATTTTATTACCATCTGCCAAGTAATGCGGTCTAGGAGTCATACTGTTATCAACGTTGGCGTACATGTTGTACCACCAAAATAACTTAGAGACCTTTAATTTAGGATTAGCTTTTTTTAGTACATCCCAAATTTTTTCACTTTGTACTAACTGATTTGATTGTTTCCAAAACCCGACTTCAGCAAGGTCATGAAAGTACCAGCCATTTCCTACAATACCGTGTTCTTTAGCTTGTTTACCAGTCACCATTGCAGACTGAGCAGTTGTGGTAACCGCTGGAAACTCAGCAGCCAAGGGCTGGCTCTTATACCCCTTACTCAATAACTTATTAATATTTGGCGTGTTATCGCCCAACATATAAGGACTCAAACCAACTACATTTAATACAATTAATGGATCTGTCATTTAAAATTTATCACCTAATAACATGAAGATATGCTCAAGAGTGTTAAGTCTTTATTTAAGCAGGTTGCGTGTTTCTAACGCTTTTTCTAACCAACTAAACTCAGCTGCAAACCCTAAGTGAAGACGTTTGGATTTATCTTGTCCTTGTTGCAAGAAATTAAGCCAAGTATACGTCTCGATTTCTAAAAATGGTCGGAGTGAGGCGTGAGTTTGTAAAAAATCCAAAGTGTACAAAATACCTTCTTGAGTAGCAGATAAGAAATCGAAAGGTAAATCGCCAGCACCTTGATTAACAGGTATGTGGTAATGAATAGTAGCTTCGATGTTTTTTTCATTATCACCATCTACCAGATATTCACCGCCTAGTTCGTCACTACCACCTAGAGTATCACCCCAGACTCTTTTAGCACGTTTAAGCGCGTTACACTCCAAATCTGGCAATTCTTCAACTAGTTCACCATCAATAAATACTTTTGTTTGATGCAGAAACTTTTTATCGGCAAATAACTGAGTTAATTGCTCAACCTGTTCGTCGTTACATAAATTTGCTTTAACGGCGTTAGATATTTGGATCTTACCAATTTGAATACCGGCCTGAGTAATCCGATTTAGAGAGCCCTCAATATCTTCACCCATCACAGCTTGATGGCAGGTATCGTAACAACAGCCTAAATAACGCAAAACCTTTTCACTAGCTAGATTCTGTCGTTTAGCTGCTGGCAATAATTCTTTGGTGAAAAACTCCACCAGCTCATGTGTATGTTGCAGCACACAATCGGGCTCCATCTCAATACAAATCACAATTTGTTTGTTGGTTTGCGATTCAATGTCAGCTAAAAAAGTAACAAGTTCTAAAAGGTGCTTTACAGAATGTTTAGTTTGCTCAACATCCCAACCTATTGCATAACCAAGGGGTAAGGTTGAGATAGCGCCTTTTGATTCATCTTCTGGTAAACATTCAGCCAAAATACTAGCTAAAGATTGTGTATATTCAAGCCTTGCGCGCTGGGCCCAAGTGGGTAAATAAACATTTTGTTTGACTACAGGTTGATGAAAATCACCAAAAGGAAAGCCATTTAAACTCGTGAGTCGAACACCACAAGTTTGTAGAGTTTGTTTAAAGTGATTTAACTTATCAGTATTTTGCTGCAAGTCTTTGACTACCTGTTCTGATAACCAAAGACCCGACGCCATGTCGCTCAAACCACGAAGGTTTTTGACGGCAACAAAATGATGTTGAATATTTTTAATGACAGACTGTAAATCAGCGCCTGGATGTACATTACTGCAATAAGCCAGGCTATTTAACGAGTACGTCATGTGATGTGTTAACCTTTTTCTACGATCGGCTCTTGGCCACGTAACACTTTATTATCTTGATAAGTTTTTGTTTGATCTATCAAAGGTTTCTTCACCATATCTAGTGAAATCCTGCCACTTTGAGCAAAGAAATTTATTGGGTTATTGAAGGTGACTTTTTCGACTTGTTCTTTAGTAAAGCCATCTTCCAACATAGCTTGCGCAGTTTTAGGCACTTTAAGGGGGTCACTTACTCCCCAATCAGCGGCACTATTAACGATCATTTTGTCAGTGCCATACTCTTGAAGCAACTTAACCATACGAGGCTCTGACATTTTTGTATTAGGATAAATACTATGACCACGCCAACAATCAGTTTCTAATACTAATGGAAGAGTTTGTTCAGTAAGGTGATCCACCAGCACCATCTCTTCAGCAATACCTGATTCTTTAATTACATCTAAGGTTCTTTTAGTTCCCGATACCTTGTCTCTGTGAGGAGTATGGATCAATACTGGTAGTTTTGTATCTATTGCTAGTTGTAATTGCTCTGCTAAGAAACGATCTTCTTCAGGAGTAATATCGTCATAACCAATTTCTCCTACCCCTACTACATTATCTTTTTGACAGTAACGAGGAAGTATTTTCATTACCGCTTCTGCAAGTTCAATGTCATTTGATTCTTTTGGGTTCAAACCCATAGTACAAAAATGCATGATGCCAAACTGAGATGCGCGAAAATGTTCCCAACCAATTAAGGTGTCAAAATAATCTATAAATGACCCAACTTGTGTGCGCGGTTGCCCTAACCAAAACGCTGGTTCAATAACACCAACAATGCCAGCTTCTGCCATATTTTGGTAGTCATCTGTAGTACGGGCCAACATGTGAATATGTGGGTCAAAATATTTCATTATTAATTTCCTTTACACCATTATGCTATCTAGGTAGCTTTCATTATGGCCTTTATTATATGTTTTTGATCGAAATAATAGCTATTGTCTAATCCCAGTGCGTTTGCCTATTATCGACAAATACAAGCTAGATTAATGTTATACTATCACAACTTTATAAAAGTGAGTTCCTGAAATGCGATCAGCGCCGAAAGTTTTTCGGCATGCTGTTCATCTTTTTGGAAAAAGTGTTGAATATACTGTTCAAAGTCAGCTTTATGTTCCGCTGTCAAATCAGCATACCTGACTGCTAACCACAAAGAGGCTGGCGGAATACGCTCCGCTAATGCTTGTTCTACAGCGTAAGAAAAACACATGTTAGACAATTCTACTGATAGCCTTTTATCTAAACCTTTTAAATCAACAATAGGTAACCCCATAAATAAGGCTTTTAATACTAATTGATTAAAATTTAGGTCTTCAAAATATTGACTAGGATAATCATTATTTAATGCTAAAGCTGAAAATTCGTCTTGGCTGTTACAACGCGCGGCATTTACGGCAAGCCTAACTGCCTCACCTTTAGGATCCAAAAGGCTTAAACCTTTGAGAAAAGCAGATTTTTCACTACTATCTCCGGCTTGATAATAGGCTTTACCAACAGAAGCTATATTTCGCTCGCTTTGACAGATTAAAACTTGTGCAAGTAGACAAATTCGAACTAAATCGCTGACTTGATCAGACAGTAACCCTTCGTTTTCAATAAATTGCACGGAAGTTATTTTACGTTTAACAACAACAGACAAATTTAGTAATTCTTCAATGGGATCATCGCTAGACTGAATAATCTCTAATGCTTCATTCAACCAAGTCGTCTCTTGTGAAGACAAACGACGTCCTAAAACTTTTAAAATATTTTCGGCAGACATAATAAGATGATCACGTAATAGCGTTTAAACGCTTGTTTAACATACGACATGGCGGTAACAAAGCGATGATAATCAAAGCAAACCAATAATGCCCAGCCATAGCCACGAGTAACGCATCTAAAGGGATCACGCCTATCACCATAAAAATAATCATTTTTTGAATATTTTCAGGACTAAACGCTTGAAACACAGCCCTCAGTTTATTTAGAACCAACACAGCCCAGACAGTCAATATACCCCAAGCAATTATGCGAGGTAAACCTTCAAGTACAAATACAAATTCAACTAAATATAAAGAAGACAGCATAGTAACGAGTAAAGCAAAAACAGTTAGCCAAATGGCATTTTTATCTTCAGCTGCGGTTTCTTGTTTACTTAAATAAGTTAAGCCAGTGATATAGGCAAAAATAGGTAAACCGATTAAGAAACTATTGATTGATAAAGCCACAAAACTGGCCCCTAACAGCCAGTTAAAATAACGACAGGCAGCCATACAAAAAGACCCTAATAGCCCCTCTTTAATCAAACCATTGTAACCCACTATCGATAAACTTAAGGCCAACCCTACATATCCAGACACGGAGCTATGTAGAAAAGACATCACAAGTCCAATTGCCATCAGTCCAATACCAATTAACCAGGCATTAGTTAAAGATATGTTTCCACTTGGGATCGGGCGAGATGGCCTTTGTGCTAGGTCTTCTTTATAGTCAAAACAATCATTTAGAGTCATTCCAGCAAAGTAGAAACACACGCTAGCAAATAATAAATAGGCAATGCTTGTATCTAATTGTCCATGCGACATAAGAACAGACGCTGCAATAATATTAGAAAGTGCCGTAAAACCTGCTGGGGCGCGAACAAGTTTTAAATGATTAACGAAAGACGACATATCCTATTTATTAC
>NZ_JBPOFP010000186.1:0-5308 GCF_051252315.1 Paraglaciecola sp.
ATCCACCGCCTATGTATGTACCTCCATTAAATGAGCCAGCAGGTATACCACAAGCATCACCTTTTGTATCTGTAGGTGTAAACCCTAAAGATTCCACATAATCTAAAATTCCATCGTTATCATCATCAATATCTAAATCATTATCTACGTTATCCCCATCTGTATCTATAGGGTCTATATGTGTTGTTCCATCTCTAAAATCTACTTCACTTGTAAAAGGATCTTGATCATTAGGAAAGTTTGTAACCTGTTGGTTGCTATTTGTAGGTCCGTTAGGATCAGCAATTCCATTAGTTTCAGTTGTACTATTATCAAAACCATCATCTAAACCATCGTTATCAACATCGTTGTTCGTTGGTAAGGTGTCAGCAGTATTATCTCCGTCTACATCATAGGCTTCTACATAATCTGTTAAACCATCATTATCTGAATCTAAATCTCTAAAATCTGGAGAGTCTGCACCATCTGAGTTAGCAGGCTGGTTTATAGATATGCCAGACCCGGAAGATGTTTCATAATTGTCAGCAAGACCATTACCATCACCATCCGCACTTGGAGGTATATAATTAGATGTTGATTGCCATTCAATATTATCAATAATACCATCATCATCACTATCCAAATCTAAATAATCTGGATTAGTACCACCATCTGTATTTTCCGGAATATTTGTAAAACTACCACCGTTATCGGCATCAAAAGCATCATCTACACCATCATTATCTGTATCGTTACCAGATAACTGTACCAAACCGGCATCTGTTTGCGATTCTACTAAATCTCTAATACCATCATTATCAGAATCAATATCTAAATAGTTAGGACTTCCAGAACCATCACTATCTGCAGGAATATTTATAACTCCGTTGCCATCTATACCTCCGTTTTCAGCGCTATTAGGAATACCATTTGTTCCGGGAGCACTTTCTGCAGTGTCTATAGATCCATTTCCGTCTAGGTCTAAACTTCCGTTTCCAGTTTCAACAACGTCTGGTATACCATCATTATCACTATCTAGGTCTAAGTAATTAGGAATACCATCGTTATCAAAATCTGTTGTTCCTTCAACAACATCGGTAATACCATCATTATCATCATCCTCATCTATATTATTAGCTACACCATCTCCATCATTATCTAAATTGTATATTTTAGTTGTAGAGGCAGAACTTGAGTTTCCTGCAGCGTCAGTTGTAGTAACACTACCCTCAATGGTCAAATCTACATCCTCTTGTAATTCAGAACCAGGTACATCAATACTAAAAACACCTCCAGAATCTACAGTACCACTGTAGTTTGTTCCGTTTATGGTTAAAGTAACCGTGTCTCCGGTATTAAAGTCGCCACTTACTGTACCTGTTATAGGTATATTATTTGCAGCTTCGGAAGCAGTGACAAGGTTATTTGTAGTAACATTGTCTATAATTATTGTTACTACAGGAATTGTATTGTCTAATGCTATTGGATCATTATCTGTAGCAGGGTTTAAAGCTACATCAGTAACATCTGCAGTAACGGTTATTGGTCCGTTGGTTAAAGCAGAAATATCTGCATCTGTAGCTGTCCAAGAATTAGCGCTAACAGTAGCAGTTGTTGTCACAGTATTTGTACCATCAGAAAAAGTTACGGTTACTATTTGATTATTTTCTACACCCGTAGTTGTACCAGAAATAGTAACATCATTATCTTCTGATGCATTTACAATATTATCACCTTCTATAGGTGTTGTAATGTCTATTGTAGGTAATGAATTATCAAGTGTAACAGGTTCTTTATCTGTAGCCGGATTTAATGCTACATCGGTAACATCTGCAGTTACGGTAATTGGTCCGTTATTTAATCCAGATACATCGGCATCTGCTGCTGTCCACACACCACCAGTTACTGTAGCCGTTGTAGTTACAATGTTTGATCCATCAGAAAAAGTTACGGTTACTATTTGATTGTCTTCAACCCCGGTAGTTGTTCCTGACACACTAACATCATTGTCTTCTGATCCACTAACCACATTGTCCCCTTCAATAGGAGTATCAATATCTATAGTAGGTAAAGAATTATCTAAGATGACAGGTTCATTATCTGTTGCTGGGTTTAGCGCTACATCAGTAACATCTGCAATAACAGAAATTGGTCCGTTAGTTAAAGTAGAAATATCTGCATCTGTAGCAGTCCAATTGTTACCAATGACAGTAGCTGTAGTAGTTACTGTATTTGTACCATCACTAAATGTAATAGTTACAGTTTGGTTGTCTTCTACACCCGTAGTTGTACCAGAAATAGTGACATCATTATCTTCAGACGCATTTACCACATTATCCCCTTCAATAGGCGTAGTAATATCTATAGTTGGCACAGAGTTTTCAAGTGTGACAGGATCATTATCTGTTGCTGGGTTTAGGGCTACATCGGTAACATCAGCAGTAACAGTAATTGTACCATTAGTTAAACCAGAAATATCTGCATCTGTAGCTGTCCAAGAGTTACCCGTAACAGTAGCCGTTGTTGTCACAGTATTTATACCATCAGAAAAAGTTACTGTAACAATTTGACCGTCTTCTACATCAGTAGTAGTACCGGAGATAGTGACATCACCATCTTCAGCTGCATTCACAATATCATCTCCTTCAATAGGAGTTGTAATGTCTATTGTAGGTAATGAGTTATCTAGTGTAATAGGATCATTATCTGTTGCTGGGTTTAGCGCTACATCGGTAACATCTGCAGTAACAGTAATTGTACCGTTAGTTAAACCAGAAATATCTGCATCTGTAGCAGTCCAAGAATTACCCGTAACAGTAGCCGTTGTTGTTACAGTATTTGTTCCATCGCTAAAAGTTACAGTTACCGTTTGACCATCTTCTACGCCAGTAGTTGTACCAGAAATAGATACATCATTATCTTCAGATGCATTTACTACATCATCACCCTCAATAGGAGTTGTAATGTTTATTGTTGGCAATGTATTATCTAAAGTTACAGGGTCGTTATCTGTAGCAGGATTTCCGGCTATGTCTTCAACATCTGCGGTAACAGTAATTGTACCGTTAGTTAATCCAGAAATATCTGCATCTGTAGCGGTCCAATTATCACCAGTTACTGTAGCCGTTGTGGTTACAGTATTTGTGCCATCAGAAAAAGTTACTGTAACAATTTGGTTGTCTTCAATACCAGTAGTGGTACCAGAAATAGACACATCATTATCTTCGGATGCATTAACAACATCGTCCCCTTCAATAGGAGTAGTAATATCTATTGTAGGAGGTGTTTTATTTCCTTTTAATGTTATAATTAAGTTAGCTATGTCAGAATTAGAACCATCAGATAATCTATATTCAAAAGTTTCAGTAAGAGTTTGTCCTATTAGTAAACCAGATACAGTAGGGTTGCTAACATCTGGTGTATATGTATAACTACCGTCACTATTTACTGTAATAGTACCATATGTGCCAGTATAAACTGTATTTACGTTCCCTGCGCTGGCATCAATTTCAATAATCTGTATCATTGGATTATCTCCTTGCCAATAGATGTCAGATATACCAGCAATTTGAGGCATTGGATCTGCATCTGTTACATCTGGTCCATAATTATAACCTAATCTTAATTGATTTATAGGTTCGTTAAAAAATACATTTACATTACCGGTTGCATCACTTTCAATTGCACTACCTGTGCCATAAAAAGTATTACCAGAAGTATTTACTACACCACCAGTTGTTACAAAAGTAAAGTTCGATGCAGTTCCATCTAATGAACCATTTATAGTTATTTGATCTTGCCAAGTAGTACTTTGAGAATAATCAATATCGGTAACAAGAAAACCTAAATTAAATACTGGTTCATTAAAAGTTATAATTAACTCTGTGTCTCCAGAGGGGTTTGTTGCTGCATCTATTTGGTAAAGCAAGTAACCTGTGTGTCCACCATTAGTACTAGTAGTTAAAACTATCTGGTTGTTAACCGTACCTACAGATGAAGGATCTGTAGATATAAAACTAAGTTGTACTCCTCCAATAGTTTTTGATTTTCCATTAACAGTTTCACCATTGGTAAATTGATTTTCCCAGACTAAAGTAGATAAACCTCTATCTACATAATCAGCTCCATCAACACCTATATCGGTTATTATATTACCAGAGACGTCACTCTCTACTACAACAGTTATTTCATCGGTATTATCTAATGCAATAGGTGCTTCATCAACACCATTAATAGTCACTGTAAGTATACCATAATCAATATAACCATTTGGATCTCTAATAGTGTAAGAAACAATGTCCTGAAGTGCTTCTCCACTTTTTAAACCTGTTACCGATGAGTTAGCTTCATCCACATCATATACATAACTACCGTTTGCTTGTATAGTGACACTACCGTACAATGTGTTATAAACACTACCAACACTGGCAGGATAAACATCAACTTCAGATACAAAAATATTATTTCCATAATCAGGAGTTCCATCGGTCAATACGTTTCCTGTAACAGTTCCTGTAGAGCTAGCACTAATATTATTAATATTATCATATGCTACTGGTTGTGTATATACATTAAAGAAAGTCTGAGAAATACTAGATTGAGCAAAACTATCAGTAACCTGAACATCTATTGTTCTTAAACCATCTGTTTGAGGTTCAGATAAATTACCGTAATAAGTACCAGCTATAAAAGCTTGAAAAGATGCGTTTGGTATTGGGTTTCCAGAGAATTCAGTAATTAAGAATGTTGTGCCAGATGTTTGTGTTACTAAAATATTGGTACCTCCAAAGTTAAATACCCTAGAAGGATAAGGGGCAGTACCACCTAAGTAAAATAATATAAATCCACTACCGTCATTAAAAGAAATTAATTCTCCAGTGGGTGTATCGGCAACTCCAGAAACAGATATAGTTGCACTTTGTACAAAACCATTATCAGAAGTCACAGAAGGGCTTATACCTATTGAATATATATTGGATGTTGATGGATCTAGAGTATATGTGTTATTATTGCCGGCCGTAAAAGCATTTAAATCTAATATGGGATTTGCAAAAATTACATTTTCACTTGCATTATCAAGTTTACTCTTATTATAGGATAGTAAATTTATAGGAATACATAGGTAGAGGACGGTTAAAAAAAGTAAACGAGATAAATTTGGTCTTTTTTTAGTTGATGGGAATTTTCTGATCATGTGTTGATTATTTTTTAACTGGGGAAATCTTTAAATAATTGTTAATGATATGTATGTATTTATATTTTGACTTATGTCTACATTTTATATTTTTTTTTGTTAATTGATATTTCTTAATTACGTTATAGTAAAATT
>NZ_JBPOFP010000187.1:0-5304 GCF_051252315.1 Paraglaciecola sp.
TCTGGTTACTTTCGCTCCCAGTTATTCAGAACAGGTTTTACATCCCCAAATTATAGGCTAGGGATAAAGTGTGTTGCATTTGCTTTAGTAACTGTGTTACTGGTTGATGGTGTTAAGTTAGCCATTTTAAGTTTCCTTAGATATTATTAAAAGTTATTTGACTCGCCCTTCTGAATAGGCTTGTCTAATCTCGGCAGCTAAACTCTGATAACGTTCAGGGTCTTTTGCCATTAGTTCTACAATGTCTGCACGTCTGTAGATTTTCTTTCTGCTTGGTTCGCCAGAGCCTTTGGTGTTGCCTGTTGAGCCTGATTTAACTGACTGTCTGCGAGCGTTTGTTTCGGTCTGAACAGCGGAATTAACCATTTGCTGTCTTTCTTTCCAAGATGTAAACAACTCATCAGCGCTGTCGTAATCATAAGCATCAGCCTGACGTAGCAGTTGAGAGCGAACCTTTGACTTACCTACCCATTCAATAAACTTAGCATCAGATACAATATTAGTGAAATCTGGATGGTTAGCCTTTAGTTGTGCAACAGTGTTCTGCTGCGCTAGATGGTTTGCCATTTGTCTGCTTTGTTGTACCGATGGATGGTTCTCTAGCATTCTTGAGATAGCTTGTTTTGGATTCTCAAAGAAGTCTAAATCGTCAAGGTCATCTTCAGCCTGTACAGGGGCTTGTTTTTGTTGTTGTGCAATAGTTTGTGTCTGTATGAAGTTATCAACGACTTTACGTAGCTCACCTACTTCAGAAGATTGCTTGCCTAAGAGCTTTTCAGCGTTCTGGTGCATAGCAACAATGTCTTTAACATCCTTACCTTTGTACTTCTCTGGTAAGTCATCTTCGACTTCTGGTTCTTGCTCAGGTGCTACATAGTCTTCGTAGCCTCTTGATTCCGGTTGTTCCTCTACAGGAGCTTCATCAAAGGTTTCAAAGGTTTCTTCGTTGTAGTCTTCTGGACGACTATTTTCATTTGCCATTATTGTATTCTCCGTACTTTAATAGTATTGTGGAAAGTTAAAACGTCTAAGCCTTTAGCCCACAAGGTTAATTAGACTCTTTTGTGTTGTTGTAGCCTTGGTTAATAAACTCTTCCAAACCTAACAACAAACGTATGATGGAAAGTTCACCTTGTACTTTGTAAAGGTCTTTCTCATCTTTTATATAACCTACATCGTAAGTAGAGGCTTTAGCTTGTAGTTCTTCTACTACTTGCTTCCACCCCTCCGTACCAAACAGGTCAAAATAATTGTTATAATATAATTCTTCTTCTTTTGTCATGTTACCCTCCTAGGCATGATTGTATATACTATATATTATAACACACTTTTATTCAAATGTCAAGCTTTTTCTTACATTATTTCTTGACTTTGCGGTGGAGCTGTGTTAGACGCTGCTTTACTGGCTATATCAGCCTCTTGACGCTGTTTCTTTAACGTCAGTTCAGCGAGCTTCATACGCTTCTCAAACTCTCTATCATCTGCATCGCCCTCTCTAACATTAGTTGAGGCTGCTTTGATACGTTGTGTCTCAGAGTTGTATTGTTCCAAACCTGCTTCCACTTGATACTTCTGCGCTCTAGCGTTCGCTTCAGCTGCTTGTGCATTAAGAGCTGCTGCTGTAGCTTGCTCTTTAGCCATTTGTAGCTGCATCTGTTGCATCTGCATTTGCTGCTCTTGTTGAGCTGCTTGCTGCTGTTCAGGTGTAGGCTGTTGACTTTCACGAATACGTTTAATCATCTCTTCACGATTAGCCAAGTTCATGTTCTCAACAATACTCTCAATCAGCATTGAATGCGTCGGACTATCAGCAGGCATTGTCTGTAACAACTGAACAAGCTGTGTAACTTCATACTCACGTGCCATCATACCAAGGGTTGACGTAGGAATGAATTTAAAGTCCTGTGCAGGGTATAACTCAGGGTTGTACTGCATGTAACGCCAAGCTGTCTTCTGTACCATTGGAATCAGGAACATTTCTTGGAAGTTAATCAGAGTGCGCTTGTGACGCTTTATAATCGCTCCAAGTGACATACTAATACCTGCGGCAGTAGCTTCGCCATTAACGCCTCCTGCGACGCCTGAGGAGTCTACAGCGCCTGTTGCTTGCTGTACCATCTGTTCTAGCTGACCGGCTTGTGCGAATGTTACTTGTCCTACTTGACCAAAGTTAAATGGCTGTAGTACTTCTGCCGGATTACCGTTAGTAAGGAATATCTTACCCGGACGTACTTCTGGCTTCATACCTCTTGGTAGGCGTGACGCATCAATAGCCATCATAGGATGGATTGTTAACGCTAACGCATCAATACGAGCACGTAACTCTGTGTCTAATGCTTTCTGTGAATTATAACCCTTCTCACAAACACCTCTACCCCAGAAGCGATTAGGAACAACATCCCAAGGGAATGCTACGATAGGACGGTCTTGCATCATATAAGGGTTTTCTTCAACCTTCATCAACACACCGTTAGCAAGGACAACAATTGCTTCAATGTATTCGCTTTCGTCTTCGTCCATGTCGCTTAAAGAAACAACCTCTTCATCGTCCTCTTCAGCTATTGCATTGTTAAACAAGTCACGTGGCACTAAACCATAATACTTAACTAGTCTAACTTTATCTTCAGGGAAGTGTGATAGTTCACGATCTGGTTCTAAGTCTGTGTCTGTACTAGCGATACCAACATCTTCATCATTGTAAACACCTTGTTCTTGTAGCATTCTAACTTGATGTGTAGGAACAAACTGGTCAACTGCACAGCCTAAAGCGTCCTCTACAGTGGAAGCTACAGGGTCAATTAAGAAGTTTTGTGGTAAGACAGGGTTTAGCTTTACAACGAAACGGTCTGTAATCTCAACACCTACAGCCTGCATAGCACCTTCCATAATAGGCTGTGTAGCAGGTTTCATCTCTTTAACTTCTTCAATCACTATCTCACCGATACCTGTACCGTAGATAGCACCGTTAAGAATAGCTTCCGCTACTGTCTTACGAGCTTTAGTGAATGTAAAGTCTTCTTGTAGTTGGTTACGCATCTGTTGGATGTCAACTTGGTTTTGGTCTGCAATGTCATCACGAATGTCAAACCACTTACCACGTCCAAACGTTGCTTCTTCTACTTCGGCTACTGAGCTTTCTACTGCTTGCTGTAAAGCCGGTGCAATTAGTTTAGAACGTTCTGATTCACGTAAAGTGTCTGAACCATCCCAAATACCACGCCATAGCCGGAAATACTCTTCGTGCTTCTCTTGGTAGTTTGATTCGTAGTGGTCACGCCACTCTTCACACTTGTCCAACACCCATGATTCTAGGCTTTGTTCCATGTTAAAATCTTCATAATCTGTCATGTATTAGTATCCTGCTATTGCGTCTAATGGTTCAAAGTCCATATCCATGTCAATCAAGTCTGAATGGTATGCTACTTTGGCTAATTGGTCTATATAGGCTAATGAGTCTATTAAATCGTCGTGTACTAGATGGTTAGGGAATTGAAACAATTGGTCTAAAAACTCACCGTTCCATTCGTCTTTGTTTAACGTAACAAGTCCATTCTCAAACCGTCCTTGTAATGCCCAAACAATCCTGTCTGTTTTCTTTTGGTTGCCATGTGTCAGCTCTTCGATACGAAAGAAACGACTGTTCCTACGCATCATATCGGACAGAGGAGACATAACAGCCTGTTTAGCTATACCCCGTTCTATACCAACCGAAACAGGTCTGTAACGCTCTACAGCCTTGAATATCTTCTGAGCTGTTTCTTCTAGTGTCCATCTGCCATATATAATGTCTTTTATATACCACCCATGTTCACTAACTTTAACCACACTGATTGCTGTACTATCCAGACGTTTATTCTTCTTAGAACGTGACGTAGGGTCATCAAAGCCTGCTAAATCCACTGCTATATAGTAGTCGCCTATCTCAGGCTCTTCTTCGCTAAACTGCACCCAATGCTCTTTGAATATCTCACTACCTAGGGCTTCAAAGCTACTCATAAACTCTTGACGGAATGCAAAAGATGACATAGACTTTTTAGCTAAGTTTATTTCATTAGGGTCTAGTGTCTCGTTGTCATAGGATGTGAAGTGCCATGCTTTGAATGAATCATCCTCACCTGCGTCAGCGTAACAATACAAGTCATAGAAGTGGTTACGACCTTTAGGTGTACCGATGAAAAGACAATCACCCTTTCTATCGGCTAATGCAGGACGTAAGATTTCTTCAAAGACCTGTTGCTTAACATCGGCATATTCATCTATTACAAGGTATTCCAAACTAACACCACGCATGGTATCTGGTCTATCGCCACCTTTCAGCATTATCCTACTGCCATTAATCAACTTAAACTCCATGTTGTTAACGTGCTTAGTTGCAATGACAGGGTGTGCTAAGTCTTCTAACAATGACCACATAATGTCACGTGCTTGTCCCTGTGTAGGCGCTACGTAGAATACGGTACACTTAGGAGACTGTAAAGCCCTGACAATCATTGACCAAGCAGCTAGTCGTGATTTACCACAACGTCTACCGGCTGCAACGACTTTGAATCGTGCTGTGTCGTTAAACACTTTCTGCTGCCAGTTAAGCAGTTCAATGTTTAATTCCATTAGTCTTCCTTAACGTTAGCATTATCTGTGTCATACATTGCATTTTTTATCTTACTAGCTATGTCTTCTAAACGCTTAACAACACCATCGTTAGGATTAACCTTCTTTCTTTCTTTATATTCTTTATGGTTTAACAGCTCTTTAGCTGCTGCGTCATAATCACCACTATTGAAAAGACCCAGCCATTTATCACCGGCACTCATATCACCACGATAAGAAGCACTAAGTAATGCGCCTTTAGTCGCTTCATCGTAGTTGTCATAACCATCCACTAACATGGCTGCTTTAGCTTCTTTTTCTTTAATAGCTACTACAGGGGATTGATTGATGTATTCACCGGTCTGTCCCATACCTGCTGTTAGAATGCCTTTGTCATCGTAATAACCACCTTCTACAAAGCCTTCATCACGTATAACACGTCTGTAACGCTCTGGTAGTGTTCCTACACGACTTTCTACAGCCTGTACAGCCTGTTCACCTGCTTTGTATCTGTTGGATTTAAAGACCTGACTATTTGATAAGGGTGGTAAGGTTAATTCTTGAGGAGACCAAAACCCCTGTGTCTGTTTATTATTCATCGTTAATGTCCTCGAATTCTCCGTCCACAACGTCATTCCCAACTTTAACGCTAGGTACACCGCTAATATTAATACTAATCGAATTACTACCACCATTCTTGATAACGTCCTTCTCAAA
>NZ_JBPOFP010000188.1:0-5261 GCF_051252315.1 Paraglaciecola sp.
TATGATCCGTTAGTGGACGCCTCTGACCATGAAAAAATTAGTCAAGCATTGAATACTTCTAAACAGGCATTAGAGGTAAATGCATCTAAAACCTTAGATCACATGGCGTATTTAAATAGAATAAAAAGCTAATTTAACGGTTAAAAATGCGATTATTATTAATTTCGCTGTAATGGCTCTTGTGACGGCTAATGATAGTCGTCATGATTTACTGGTGCACATTCGTTGGCTTCTTCACGTTTTCTCGCCCATCTTCTAAATGTCATTATTAACATTGGAGGATGCATACGAGGCATTATTCGAGGTTAGCATAGTACAACTCAATTATTTTCTTCATGTCTGCTCATCGCTAACTAGGAAGGCAATTAGTTGAAAAATCCAATATTGAAAAGTATTTAATTTTTATACCGAACTTATACCATACATGGTATTAGGTTAACTAAACGCGCCATCACTAGCTTTACAAATATAAATGCTAGGTTCTATACCGTACTTTTTAGGGTATTGCTCCTTCACTACAGCAGATACCTGTTCAGTAATATTATTTGGCAATAAAGCCACAATACAACCGCCAAAGCCACCACCTGTCATACGTACGCCTCCCTTTAAACCAATCTCTTGGGCTATCAATTCAACTAAACCATCCATTTCTTTAGTGGTGACTTCAAAGTCATCCCTAAGCGAATTATGAGACGCTTGCATAAGTTCGCTCATGGTTGCGAGATCATTATTTTTCAGTGCTTCAAGAGCGGCAACTGTTCTTTCATTTTCACTGATAACATGACGAGCTCGTTTGTATAGGTCTTTAGTAAGTTGTGACTGAGCGCCTTCTAATTGAGCCATAGTCACAGCACGTAAACTCGGCTTGCCAAAATAATTGGCTACATGATCACATTGTTCACGGCGTAAATTGTATTCACTATCCACTAAGCCACGTTTTACGTTTGAATTAACAATTAAGATAGACACATCTTTTGGAATAGGGGCATATTCAAAGGTTAGATTTTGGCAGTCCAACAACATAGCCTGCCCTTCTTCACCCATAGCTGAAATCAACTGATCCATGATGCCGCAGTTACAACCGACAAAATTATTCTCAGCCATTTGGCCCAGTTTTGCTGCCATTACTCCATCTAACTTAAGCTTGTATAAATCAGCAAATGTTTTGAGAATAGCAATTTCAAAACTAGCTGATGAACTCAAACCAGCTCCTTGAGGTACATTGCCTGTTACAGCAAAGTTTGCCCCTTTTATATGAGGAAACTCTGTCATCAAGGCTTGCAAAGTACCTTGCACATAATTACTCCACATTTTGTTTTGGTCGAACTCAAACTCATTCAATATAAAACTTGTAGATTGTGCATCACAGTCATGTGCATACACATGCACTTCTAAATCATCTCGCTTTGAAGCTGCGATATTAGTACCAAAATCAATTGCTGCTGGAAACACAAAACCGTCATTGTAGTCGGTATGATCACCTATGATGTTCACTCGACCAGGTGCGTGACAAAAGATATTAGCAACGTCATTAAACTTGTTTTTGAATAGCTGTTTTACCAGAATTTCTTGATCCATTATTGAGCCTCCAAATAATGCGTGCCTGATTGGTTCCTTAATCTATCTGCGGCTTGTTCTGCGGTTAAATCTCGCTGTGCTTCAGCCATCATTTCGTAACCCACCATGAACTTACGCACACTTGCAGAACGCAACAAAGGCGGAAAAAAGCTTGCATGTAAAGTCCATTCTTTATGCTCACTTCCATCATAAGGGGCACCATGCCACCCCATAGAATATGGGAATGAACACTGAAATAAATTATCGTATTTAATCGTAATACGTTGCAGAATATCGGCTAAGGATGCTTTTTGAGACTCGCTGAGATCTGTCATTCGTTGTACTGCAAATTTAGGCAATAATAATGTTTCAAAAGGCCACGCAGCCCAATATGGCACAACTACTAACCACTCTTGATTTTCTACTACGACTCGTTCTTGGTTAGCAGATTCTTTTTCAGCATAATCTTGTAAAAGCTTACTACCATAAGTTTGCTGATAAGCGAGTTGTGACTTTTGCTTTTTAGCTACCAAGGTAGGTAATTGTTGTTGCGCCCAAATTTGTCCATGTGGGTGGGGATTCGAGCACCCCATCACACTACCTTTATTCTCAAACACTTGAACCCAATGATATAATTTACCCAATTCACTACATTGGTTTTGCCATGTATCAACCACCTGAGTGATGTCTTCTACAGATAACTGAGGCAAGGTTTTACTATGATCAGGTGAAAAACAAATGACTCTGCTTTCACCTTGTTCAGAAGCCATTTTAAACAATGGGTCGTCTTGCTTAATTTGTGGAGTATCTTGTTTTAACGCGGCAAAATCATTAGTAAACACAAACGTATTTTGGTACTTGTCGTTTACTTCGCCATTAATTCGCGTATTACCAGCACATAAAAAACAGCTTGGGTCATAACTAGGCTTTTGCTCTTGTTCGACACTTTCAACTTGCCCTTGCCAAGGGCGTTTAGCACGGTGCGGTGACACCAATACCCATTCGTCAATTAATGGGTTATATCGTCTATGGGGATGTTCGGTTGGATCAAATATGTCAGTCATAATTTCCAGCTATCTAATGAATGAGGTCTGCACAAAGAAAGGGTTAACAAAGTTAACCCTTTAATTTTAAAGCTTGAATTTTACTTAGAAAACGCCGCATAGATTGCCACTACAGCTACAACAAGAATGATACTTGCTACTTTAGTGCCTTTCCAAGGTGTCATGTCAATTGGTGTATTGGTAGTAATTTCCCACGCTTTTTCCCGTGGAGCCACTTTCGAGCCAATAAACATGATTAACATTAATGAGCCAAATACAATGCCCATAGTATGGAAGTTACTAATACCCGTTAAGTCAGAAGTATTAGCCCCACCATTTAGCGCAGGGTAAACAATTAATAACCCTACCATCACAACTAAGCCAATTACCATTGAGTAAAAGGCAGCTACCGAAGGAACACGTTTGTTCAACATGCCCATTACCACTACTGAAAAGATTGGAATTGCATAAATACCATTCATGGTTTGTAAGTAGCTGAAAATACTTGATGTTTTAGATAACAACGGCGCTCCGAACATAGCTGAAATGGCAATAACGGTAACGAATAACTTAGCGGTTTTAACCGTTTTCTCATCACTTGCCGTTGGGTTTATGACGTGTTTGTACAAACCGATTGAAAATAAGGCAGAGGTCGAATTAAGTGCAGCGTTAAATGAGCTTAAAATAGCGCCCACCATTACCGCGGCAAAAAAGCCTGTTAACTGAGCAGGAAGTACATCAGCCACTAACCGTCCATAGGCATCGTCATTACTTACGCCTTGACCAAAATATAAGTGATAAGCTACTAAGCCAGGCAAGACCAAATAAATAGGCCCTAGTAATTTTAATGCGCCAGTCAAAAGCACACCTTTTTGACCTTCGGCTAAACTACTAGCCCCAAATGTACGTTGGATGATTTGTTGGTTAGTACACCAGTAAAATAAGTTAAGTAATGCAACACCGGTAAATATGGTTGAAAATGGCACTTCAGAATCTAACCCTTCTGCGCCAGTTGAATCCATACGCTCTGGATGCACTGTGTTTAAGGTATCCCAGCCTGCCATGATCCCGCCTTCCCCACCTAATACATACAGTGCAAATGCGGCAATCATGAAGCCACCAATTAACAAGCCAATACCATTAATGGTATCAAGTACCGCTAACGTTCTAAGCCCGCCAAATCTAGAGTACATCATACCCGCTAGACCAATAGAGATACAGGTAATAGTCAATAGCGTGAACTCGCTTTCAATGCCAGTTAAACTGTGTAAATCCATCATGTTAATTAAGCCTTTCGCGCCACTGTATAAAACAATGGGGATTAGCAAGAGGGCATAGGCGGCAAGAAAGATTGAATTAGCTAAGGTTTGGGTACGGCCATCAAAACGTTGCTCAAGAAATTGAGGAACAGTTGTGATACCTGAACGTAAAAACTTAGGTAAAAAGTATGCTGCCATCAATACCAAAGCAAGCACAGCAATGACTTCCCAAGCCATAACGGCTAAGCCATTTTTATAGGCTGAACCATTTAACCCTACCATTTGTTCGGTTGATAAGTTTGTTAGTAGCAAAGAGCCTGCAATAATTGGAAAGGTTAAGCTTCTGCCACCCAAAAAGAAGCCATCGCTACTTTTGTTTTCATAATTTCGAGTTAAATACCACGTCAGGCCAGCGGCAAAAAGTGTAAAAAGTAAAAAGGATACTATTGTCATAATTATGCACTTTATTATTGGTTATTAATCTACGTTAATAGATTGAAATAGTTAGATAAATATTAATTTTTAACATCTCAAACATGAAATGAAATTAATGGTTAGAAAAAGCGAATACTGTTTTTGAAAAAAAGGGCTCGTTTGGTTTTACCAATATGGTTTCAAAATTTTCTTCTGCGGGTGCATTTGGCAGTTGCCCGGTTTCGATACAAATCCCTTGACGAGCTTGGTAAGGCAATCCACCTTTACCTACAACACTAGGCGCCAAGTAATTTGCGCTGTATAACTGACCTCCTATTTCTGTGCTACTCACTGTCATTTTCCTGCCTGACTTTGGTTCGTACAATTCGGAAAATAGGGTTAATTCTCCTCGTTTACTTTTAGCTTTAAAATAATGGTCATAACCTTTGCCCAGCAATAATTGTTTATTCTGACTATCAATATCTTGGCCTATTGGTTTAGCGGTTAAAAAATCAAAGGCTGTGTTTTTTACAGCTAGTAAATTGCCAGTTGGGATCCCTTCCTCGTCAAGTTCAACTAGGTCTTCAGCATGAATTGTTAACTCATGTTTTAATACAGTTTGGTCTATTCCAGAAAGATTAAAATAACTGTGCTGGGTGGGGTTAAATACTGTGGGTTTATCGGTAGTAGCTTGATAAGTGACGGCTAATTCACCTGAGTTGTTTATTTGGTAGGTGACTGTCGCCTCTAGTTTGCCCGGATACCCTTCTTCGCCATCTTGACTGGTATAAGACAAAATAATACTGGCAGAATCTTGGGTCACGGTTGTTTTAGCCTGCCAAACGACTTTATCAAACCCTTTATTACCTCCATGTATGTGATGAGGTTTTCTGTTGGTTGTGAGTTGGAAGTCGGTTCCATCTATATGTGCTTTACCGTTACTTATCCTATTTGCATAACGGCCCACTATGGCGCCAAAGAATCTATT
>NZ_JBPOFP010000189.1:0-5202 GCF_051252315.1 Paraglaciecola sp.
GATAATGATGATGACAATGATAGCGTGTTGGATAGCGAAGATGCATTCCCACTTGATGCTACCGAATCTATAGATACCGACCGTGACGGCACTGGCAATAATGCTGATAACGATGATGATGGTGATGGTGTCAGTGATGATGAGGATGCATTTCCATTAGATATCAGTGAATCAGTAGATACCGATTTAGATGGTATTGGTAACAATGAAGATAATGATGATGACAATGATAGCGTGTTGGATAGCGAAGATGCATTCCCACTTGATGCTACCGAATCTATAGATACAGACCGTGATGGTGTTGGTAACAATTCAGATAACGATGATGATGGTGATTCGGTTAATGATAATGACGATGCGTTTCCATTAGACAGCAATGAAACTTTTGATACAGATGGTGATGGCATTGGTAACAATGCAGACAACGATGATGATAATGACGGTATTAGTGATGATGAGGATGTATCTCCGTTAGATCCAGATTATTCTTACGGTATTAGCGGTAAAGTTATCGATGGATATATTAATGGTGCAACCGTATTCCTAGATATTAATTATGATGGTGTACACAATAATGATGAACCTGTAACCACTACTAAAGGTGCTGGTAAATTTAATTTTGTGTTAACCGATGAGCAAGCAGAATGTACCGCATACACACCTTTAAGAGTTAATGTGCCTGTTGGTGCCATGGATGAAGATCTTGGAAAAATTACTCAAGCTTATAATATGGTGTTCCCCCCAACATTAGATACCCTAAGTATAAGTGAACAATTAAACATTACCCCATTGACCTCAGTTTTATGGTCAGAAATCGAAATTTTACTTAAAGATAAGATTTCAGAAGGACTATCTTGTGAAAGTGTTAAAAATAATATTAATTCTATTGAAAATATAGAAGGTGATATTGCTTCTTCGATTAGTAATATTGTGCGTCATTATAATATTCCTGCAGACAAAATTTTTAATGATTTTGTTGCGGATAACAATGCAGAAATATCTGCAAAAGCACAACAAATTGTTAAAGGCTTAAAGAAGAGTTTCGCTGAAACAGCGGCATTAAAGGGGCAATATCCAGATATTAGCTATGCCGAAGTCTCTTATTATGTGTTTTCATCTATGGATGGTGATGAGCTATATCCTAATGCTTGGTACCGTGATACATATTATGTAAAAGGTGAAGATACCTTTGTTGAATTGATGAAAGTTAGCGATGACTTGGAGTCAGATATTCGTCTTGTTTATCAAGCCGATCGCAGAGGTGGAGTTAGTACCAATAATTCAAACTTACGTTATGGACTAAATAAAGAGATTGAGTCACGTGGTGGAGATGATTCTCCTTATCAATGTAATTATCAAGAAAGCATTACATATTCATATGAAAATAAACAAGTAGAGTTAGTCAATCTGACTACTTATGATGGTTTATCAAATAATATTGAGGATTGTCAGTTTGCATCGTTCGAAGAATTCACGCAAACACGTTATGTTTTCTGGAACCAAAGAGAGTCAGATAATGAAAGTCAAGGCGTTCAATTCTCCTTTGATTATGATGAAGTAAAATCAGCATTACCTGGATGGACAGATTTTGTTCAGAATATTAATAGTTTATCAGTAGAACAATTAGTTACCTATATTGATTCATTACCAGTACAATTCTGTGAAATTGGCGATGCCGGTGCAATATTTGTAAATAGAAGTAAAAACTATTTAGAAGGTGATGTCCAAGTTACTATCGATAGAGCTGAAGATAACTCCTATAGACTTAGTCGTGTTTTCCCCGATGGAACACAAAGTGAAGAATCTTTTACTGCTGAAGAAAATCCAACTATTAATGGATGTACTTTATTGGATTCAGATAAAGATGGATTTACTGATTATGATGATTCTTTCCCTAATGATCCTAATGAATGGGCTGATTTTGATTTAGATGGCATCGGAAACAATGCCGATACTGATGATGATAATGATGGAGTGCTTGATACAGTTGATGCATTTCCATTTAATGCTAGTTTAACTGTTGAAATTAACAATGGACTCAGCGGTGATTCTTTAAATATAGCTGAAGATATTTCAATAGATTTATATGAAAGTTGTGGGGCAAATTCAGCAGCACCAGCAAATGTAGATAGTGATAATGATGGTGTTTATGATTTTTACGATGCGTCACCTAACGATGCAAATGTTTCAAAAGCACTTAAATTTAATTTAGGATGTGTTGCCAATGCTGGTATTTCTGAGTCTATCAGTGACAGCTCTACTGGTGAAATTGTTTGGCTAAAAAATCAAAAACGTTCAAAATCTACAATTGAATTTGTTCTGCCTAACGCCTATGCCCAAGATTCGTCAATTACCTTATCGAATACAACTAACGTAAATAGTGTTGATCAATATGGTGAGTCAGTCGCAGATGCTATTTTAGCATCTGATGCGTTCTTTGTGGCTGAAACAATAGCGACTCCAGATGGTCGATTTACTTACTTAGTAACCTCTCCTCGGGTACAGGACGCATTGAGTGGCCTCCCACCAGAAACTTGTAATTTATACGTTGTCGATAATGAGGATAATAGTTTTAGGTGTGCTCTAGAGAGTTCTGACTTTGAACCAACTCCGGTTCAGCTGCTTGGCAGTTCTCGAATCTCTTTCAATCTTCAAGGTATACAGTTCCGTGCTGATAATACAGGGATATTCGTAGGTAGCGACAATCAGCTTTACTTATTATCTCAGCAAGGTAACGCATCCCGTCTACCTAATGGTGCGCCATTTAATGAAAATTTTGATATTAATTTTGGGGGGGCTGGCTGGCTTGATGACGAACATGTTTACTACGTTGCAGGATATTATAGTTTTGATACTGGAACCTATATTGGTCCAAATATCTCTGTAATAGATGTCAATTCTCAGCAGATTATATTTACCGGTACAGAAGCTAATATTCTTAATAACGCTGGTGGACAGGTGTCACAACTTGATAATGTTGTATTCATTGGTCAGAGAGCTATTCGTTGGACTGGTAATGAGTTTCTCAGTGCCCCTGAATTAGAGGGGGGTGGGATCGAAACGATTGTCGATCCGTATGATCGTGCATGGTCATATCAAGATTTTTATGAAGGTGATACGCCAAAACTACTCACTAGTAATGATGGCCAATATCGTATAGAGCTTTCACAAGCAGCACGCAATGGCTTTGATGATCAACCCTCGAGTGGAACTGGTAGTGGTATGGTATATCGTAATTTTGCCTTCGCTGAAGATTATTTATTGCACAAATATGGCATGAATGCCAAAACTCCAGTACAAACGATAGAAGGACAACCTTACTTGTCCTCAACTGTTTATCCGTTGGCAAATGATCAAGGTTATATCATTGTCGATAATCGTTTTTCAGTATGGGATTATATTCCTTCTGTAAATACGACTGGTAATGTAACGGTCAATTACACTGCTTTAGTTGATGGTGTTGCAGAAGCTCGTTCCATGACTATTCCGGAAGATGCAGTTCAACGCTACCTTGCACAAACCCCTCAGCCGCTTAACCCGTTGAATTTTACTAATGACCTAAGAGAAGTTACAGATAGCGGTACCATTCGTTTATATACTCCAGAGCCACATCGCTTAGGCTTTTGCTTGTTTGAACTTGCAACAGAAAATCAGCAATGTGCATTGCTTGAAGACTATAACTCAACATCGGTTCGATATGATTACTTACAAGGTAATCAATTCTTACCACAAGATTACTATGAATGTATTGATGGGAATTGTAGTTCGGGAATCCAAAATCTTATTTTGTTAGGCGATGAACTCTATGTCTATTTCAGAGATGATACAGATGGTCAGTTCTATGCTGCTACTGCATCTGTCGTGGACTTTATGCTGCAAGGCGAAGCAGCGCTTGCAATATCTCCAGTTAAGCATACTGCTGGTGAGTCAGAAATTATGGCGAGCGCTAATGCTTTACGAGATTTGCCAACTGAGTCTTATAATGATTTTACAGTTGATGTATCTGATGATTCACTGATCGTTAATTTTAACCAATCTTTGAATGCTTATGCGACATTACCTGATTTTACACTCAATAATGAATCTGTATCGATTACTGACGCATCGTGGAATGATGAGCGAACTCAAGTGATTTTAAGCTTTGATTTTTCTGCATTAACAACATTGACTCAAGTAGAAATAGATAATGAGAATGTGTTCTTCTTAACAGACTCTACAGCTCGATATAAATTACCCACGATTACTCTTGAAGTAGGTGGCACTAATGCTCTAGCTATCGAGCCTACTTTTAATGAGCAACTATTTGTCAAAGCTATAGCAGGCAAAAATACTGTACCTTCAATTATTGTTAATCCAGGTAATCGCTTTAGCTTTAGTATCGCAGATTTAGATTCTGAGCTATTCAGCATAGACCCACTTACAGGTGAGTTATCATTTATCACTGCTCCTGATTATCAAGAAAGTCCAAATGGGACTACAGATAATGAATATCAGGTGAAAGTATTAGTATCTAGCGCGCTCAATGAAGTGGTTACAGAGCAAGTTATTACTATTGAAGTTGTACCTTTTATAATTGCAATTTCAGGTTCAGTCGTCGATAGTTACGTTGCTGGTGCTGTAGTTTTCCAAGATATCAATGACAATGGGGTGATTGACGCGAATGAGCCTAACACTGTCACAGATATCAATGGCCAATTTGAGTTAATGCTCGACTCGAGTAGCCGAAATGCCAGAATCCGGGTGGTAAATAGTGGCTTCGATATTGGTGCTAATGAAGTGCTAGGAGCAATGCTAGATACTATACCTAGTGATCAAGGCCATTTCGTGCTTTCGCCAATATCGACTCTAGTAGGGCGTATGCTTGCAAGTGATTACGGATTATCACTACAAGGTGCTAATCAGCGAACAGCGTCTACATTGGGTCTTGACTTATCAGTTTATCCAGAGCAAAGCTTACTTGGGATAGATCCGCTTGCACAAATGCAAAGCGATGATGACAATGTCGTACAAGCAAGTAAAGATTACTTCCATAGTCAGATGCAGTTAATGGCATTAGGTAATTTGACGGGCGCATTATTCAAGCATCAACATGAAGCGGCATTACAAATATTACAAAATGATTATTCAGCATTTGCTCAAACTCCATTGGATAGCGATTATCTTTCAGCGTTAGGGCACGAGCAGTTCTTTGATACCGTCACT
>NZ_JBPOFP010000190.1:0-5183 GCF_051252315.1 Paraglaciecola sp.
GTCATAAACCACTTCTCCGGCTGAATTTTGAATATCGTAAGCGGTATAAAAATTACGATAGACTTCATCAGTTAGATTGGTTATTTGGAATGTCACGGTGAACATATTATTAATGCGGTAGCTAGAACTAAAATCTAGAAGGCTAGATGACTCTTGCCATATTGCACCACCGGTTATGCCGTCATTAATCAGTTGTACACCAGAATATCTATGAGCAAAACGCAATGTCGTTCCGTCTTTTTCATAAAACACAGTGGTATTAGCTGAATGTTCAGGCGTAAATTCTTGTGGAAGAGGTTGGGTAAATAAGCCAGTTGTGCCAATTTCTTCAGGATCTTTTTCTGAACGCTGATAGGTATAGTTAAAGCTCAGACCTAGCCCAGACCAAATACCAGGCAAGAAATCGTAGTTTTGGGTATAGCCAATTTCAAGACCAGCGATCTTAGCTTCTTGACCATTTCTTTCGACTTCAATCAAGGCTGTATGACATTCGATATCCCAAGAACTTGCCCCGAAACCAGCATAATAACGATGTGGCATACACACATTGCCCGCATCATCTACTACATCTCCTGGTTGACGACTAGCATCAAAATCTAATAGCAGGTTGGCATTTTCTAAATCATAATCCGAACGTACGTCTATGTAATGAAAAGGCGTCACAACTGTTTCTGGGAAATCAGTCATCTGCTTATAAAATAAAGCAGTTGAAAGCATTCCTGACTCATTGAAGTACCACTCGTAAGATAAATCTAAATTGTTAGATTTAAGTGGTTTTAAATTTACGTTCCCTGCTCTCCCTTCTGCAGTAGGTCCCCATACGTTTTCATTCATAGTTAAACGAGGGTTTAGAGAATCGAACTCTGGACGTGTCATAGTTTGTGAAACAGCAAAACGCGCGATGCTTTCTTCGTTAATTGCGTAGTTAAGATTTAAACTCGGTAATAATAACGAATGACTTGCCGTTCCACTTGTTGGTGCTTGGCGAACAGTAGTATTTTGCTGATCACCATTCGGGCCAACGAATGAAGTTGATCTATCTAAATAAGGCCAAATTTCACCTGCAGAAGCAAACTGTCTATGGGTTAATGCGCTGGTTGCAACTAAGTTACCGTTTATATCAAGTACTTGATTAGGTAAATCGATCAAAGTAAAGCCGTCGTTTGCGTTTCCAAAAACTAAACGGTTTGTATCCACTCCACCAGGCAACACCCATTCACCATCAACATAAGGTGTTGTATCATCATTCCAATAATTGTAGCCATGAGAAATAGCCCAATCAAAACAGCCTGTTAACTGATCAGAGTTTAATGGCTCCCAACGAGTATCAGTCCCGCCTGTACCAGGGTTAATTCCCATTACAGCTTCAGGACAAGCTTCTTGCCCTTCAATTGTTCCTAATCCTCGTTCTACCAACAAGTCATATGGGTCTAACATGTGAGGTGGTCTATGAAACGTGATACCGCCATAACCCGTAGCGTTATTAGTATCTTTGATGTACCGCAAACCAAGATTACCCGTTAAACGGCCATCAAATCCTTCAAAACTAACTTTTAAATAGGCCGCATTAGTTTCAGTTTCTATTTCGCGAGTACCAAGGTTATTGACAGCCGTGCCCACTGTCCCTGGATCTCTGCCAGCAAACTCTGCAATAGCTTTGTTAGCATCTAACATAGGCCAACCACCAAAAGCGGCATTTGACCTGTCAGCGGTAATGTCTTCACCAAAATTATCATAGGGAAAAGATTCACCAGACAACATATCAATAAGATTAATTGACCCCATACCTACAGTGGCATAACTCGTGTCTGGGTTGGAGTTGTCAATTAATGCGGTACCAGTATTCACATTGGTATTTTGGGTATATACATCTTTAACTCGTTTGGCATACTTTGCGCCAAATTCAACAGTGGTAATGTAGTACTCATCGATAACCCAATCAAAATTAAGATGTGCAGATTGATTGGTATCTTCTTGTGAATTCTCTCTAAAACGTAATCCACCTAAATGATTGGCTTCTAAATCAAACGGATTAAAAGAACTGGTTACACTATTTACACTGCCGTCAAATGGGTCAATATTGGCCGGTGTTATTCCCATAGTGAATGAACATTCACCATTAGAACGACAATCATGTCCAAGAGGTTCAAGTTGGGCTAATGGCACAGCTTCAATTATGGTATTACCAATGGTTCCCCAGGTTGCCGTAGATAAACCTACATGGCCTTTGGTTTCATCAACCGTTCCTGAGTAACCCAGCATAATATCCATGCTTAAATCGTCGGTTATTTCATGATTAATTTCGAGGGAAACAACATTTGTCTCCAACTCTCGTAAACCTTGAGTACGATTAAAGCTACCGCCTGATTTACGGTTATAATGCTTATTTAGTGTTCTAGTTTCTAAATTTACACCGTTCCAATCAGAAACAGGATCCGAACCAGATACCCCAGTTAGAGCAGCAAAATTCAAACGAAAGTTATGATAATCGGTGGTAACTTCTTGTTTAGTATGAGTAACATCAAGCTGAATATTAGTAGTATCAAGTGGGGTCCACTCTAAGCCTGCTGAAATAGAAAAACGGTCTCTTTGGTTATCTGTAGTCGATATTTGAGTATAGTTTCTTGCCATAACATCTAAAGGTCCATTATGGGCAATTTGGGTATCGGGATCCCAGTTGACAAGATCCGCAGTCGTTTGACCTGCTTCCAAAATACGAATGTATTTACCCGATGCTAAATCGTGTGCTGTACGACCAGAAGTAGCATTAAGATCAGCAATAGGAATAGCGGCATCTGTCCAATCTGTTTGCAATCTATCTTGACGAGTTGAGTTGGTATCTTTGGCCACCGTCACTATAAAACCAAGGGTGTCGTCTAAATATTTATCCGCAAAACTACCGGTAATACGACTGTCATTAGACCCTGCATATTCATTATTTCTTGCTTCAACACTTAACATTCGACGAGGAGAATTTAATGATAAAGGTTTAACAGTACGTAATACGACTGTCGCACCTAGAGAACCTTCATCTTGATCGGCTGCTGAGGTTTTTATCACGTCGATTGAAGACAAAATATCAGATGAAAATGACGATAAATCAACACTTTGATTCGCAGTTGGGTTACTACCTTGGTCGCCAGATAAACCACCAGTCAACGATACGCCATTCATTTGAATTTGGTTCATTGAAGGACCAGTACCACGCACTGAAATGCGTGTTCCTTCGCCACCTTCTGACTGGACAGTTACACCAGTTACCCGAGAAAGTGCATCGGCAATATTTTGGTCTGTTGATTTACCTACGTCTTCTGCATGAATTGAATCACTGACGTTTTCAGAAAATCGTTTGGAATTTAAGGCTTTCTGCAAGCTGCCTTTAAAACCGGTGATTTCAATAACTTCAGTTTCTTGATCAACTTCGTTTGGACTCTCTTGTTCTTGCTCCACTGCATAAGCAGGAATAGTGACAAAAGAAGCGATTACAGCTGCTGAAACAGCGCTGATTTTGAACTTGTGTTTCATGTGGTCTCTCCACTTGTATTATTATTAGTATTTATGCTGAAGCACAAACACCCCTATTAATTCACCTATTGACCAGTTTCATGTACATAGTCAACTCGCATACAATGGCTAGTTATCTCTTAAACCGACGCTTACACTTTTATTCTAGAAACGTGCTTTTTTTGCACCTACAGAATAGTCCCACCTAAAAACACATTATACCTACTAAAACATATGACGTTTAAGGTAAAGGCAAAAAAATTTCAATCCGAGACGCAAACCACCGGAATGAAAAACTAAATACCAAACACTACACTTCTAAGTAAACCATTCTAGGTTCAGTTTAAAATTTGTTAATCATTTGTAACGAGAGTTTAATTTTGCCAATTGTAGAACAAAATTAACTTCAATCCGTGTCACTAAAACCTTCAATATTCATTATTTTCGTCAAAACTAATTTTAAAAAAACTCTAAAAAGAGCTTTTAACCTTCAAATTAGAGGGGTTTCATTATTTAACTTAAATTACACTCTCTAAAATTACAGAAGAAAAACTCTCAGCCAACTAGGCATTAAATACCAATTCTTCATCTTGCATTGGCGTTTGAATTTGGTTTAATTTAGACATCAAAACCTCTTCGCATAACTTTTCTGCACTTTGATGGTCTCTATTAACGATTGCATTTGTTAAGGCTTTATAAGTTTGAAACACATTAGAATTTAATTCGGTTAAATGGTTGGTAGTTTGACTACAAATCAAAATTGACGAAAAAGCCAAACCATCCATACCAACCAATAGTTCGTTTTTTGAGGCCTTTAAAATCTCATTGTGAAACAGAGCTTCAAATTTAAGTTTGGTTTGCACAGACGAGGCCGTTGACATCATTTGAGCACAAATACTTTCAATTTTTTCAATATCAACAGAGGTTGCATTTTGCGCGGCCAACTTTGCAGCTTTAGGCTCGATAGACAACCTAAATTCAAGTAACTTTTTAACTAACTGATAATTGGGCTCTGCACTAGCAAGCCAGGCCAATACATCGTCATCTAGCAACAGCCAATCCTTAAAAGGCCTAACTCTAGTTCCTTTCTTACGCCTAACTTCTAATAAACCTTTTCTAGCTAGAATTTGAACCGCTTCTTTAGCGACGGTCCTGCAAACATTAAACTTAACGGCTAAAGCAGTATCACCATCGATAATCCTGTCGGGTTCCAATTGTCCGGACACAATTTGACGTCCTAGTTCAGTTGCTAACTGAGCAGACATACACAAATTCATTCGGTAAGTGGACTTTAAGTCATAAAACATTAATTCATTCATAGGCCAAAATATTGCCTAAATTTAATTATTCATGCATTCAAATGGAGTGACTAAAATCTTTAAAATTAACTACTAAATTCCTTGGAGCTTATAGAAAATCTCTAAATATTGGTTTAAACACTTTGAATTTAATGATTAGAGAACAAGCGGTTATAAAAATGTAAGTTGTCAAACTTGATAGGCTTCACGTTTATGAAATACGTGATTGATGTCAATGATTGTGATGGAATTAATAATATAGAATCTATGTCGAATATTAATCCTAGTCAGGACTAGGATTAATATCAGCTAAAGTGAAGAGACTGATACAAAACATTATTATTGTTTTAGTATGATGGAGCCCCTACTAATATTTATATA
>NZ_JBPOFP010000191.1:0-5165 GCF_051252315.1 Paraglaciecola sp.
AACAATACCTTATCTGTTGACAGTAATGTTTTAGGAAGAATTTCAGATTTAACGGTTTGACTCGCCTTTTGCGGTTCTTTATGAACATTTGAACCATTTCCATTAGTCTTAGAGTTTTTCATCTCTGCCAAGCGAGCCAAAGCATTATCAGTTGATGAAGTTTGTCGTAAGTCAGGTTTAGTTGTTCCACTGACAGGTGTCATTACCGGATCATCTTTGGCTTCTTGTTTTTGCTGTGCGCCTTGCCCTTTAACTAACGTCCACGAGGAAATCCCCATCTCTGTGAGAATGGCATTTTGATAAGGAGATAGGCTTGATTTATCAGTGTCTTGCATAAGTAAAGATTACCATAATCTAATTAAGGGTGGCAGTTTTTGTCAGTAGATTTGGCTTGTCTTACGCAATTTTAAATTGATAACTTGGAGAGATAATTTCACGGTGAATTTTGCAGATATATTTGAAGGAATAATATGGCAGGGGTGGAGGGATTAGCGCTATTACGTCCATGTAATAGCCCCTTCGGGCGCTTACAGCGGCTCTACTTGTTCCAGACAAGTTGTCGAACGTGGAGCTTCTCACCCTCCAATTATGGATGATCAATATATTTAAATTTGAGACTTGTATTTGAGGAAGTTTTTACAAAGAATAATATGGCAGGGGTGGAGGGATTCGAACCCCCAGCCATCGGTTTTGGAGACCGCTGTTCTACCAATTGGAACTACACCCCTGCAGAAGTGCTGAATTATACGTATGCGTCTGTAAAGGTAAAGTGATTTTATGTGTACAGCTAGCTAAAAAGGTTTGATTGCACGGTTTTTGCGCTAACTGATTAGATAACCAGCAAATTAACTATCTTGGGTCTTAGCTGCAGCAAACCATACTTTATTCGTAAAACTCACTAATGGTTGCATAACAGCTACTTTCTTTTTAACGACGACGATTGGGGTTGCTGTAAGTCGCGCGTATTCTGTCATTAAAACACCTGCATTTTCAGACTGAATTTGATTGATTTGAATGCATGATGCTATATCAAAATAACGGTTAGAATAAGCGGCGTACTCCCAATCAAAAATAACCTCAGAGTTATTAGCAATAACATGTTGTAACGATAAGTCGTTATGACATACACACAAGTCTTGAGGCTCTGATTGATACCAAATATCAGCCCAATCCTGTATTTGTTTGTTTTCAATTTCACTCACTTGAACATTAGCGAGTAATACATATTCTCGCCATTTTTCGGGCAAGTCTAAAAACGAATAATGTAGAGCTGAATTATTATTAATTTGATGAATATTAGCCAGTGATTGAGCGAGTAGCCTACATTTTTCTGCTTCAGGCAAATCCTCCTTTAACAAAGATTCATCACTTATCCACTCATCCACTTGGAAACTTTGCGCAATAGACAAAAAACATGGTTTAGGAGCTAAACCTAACAAAGCCAGTTGTTTTTGTTGTTCAAACTGTTTTCGCCTATCGATAACCACCATTTCGTCAGAGGTGAACACTTTTACAAAGTAAACTTGTTGCTCATTTACTAGTTGATAACTTAGGTTAACAGCCCCGCCCTCTATTTTTAATAACTGACAAGTAATAGAAAACAAACCACTTTGGCTCAATTCATTTAATATGTCTTGTTGATCTAGTTTTGACGAGGGTTTCATTAGCATTTAACTTTATGTGGTTAGCGGCTCTGATTGGGTGTTTTTGCCCCAATTGATATAACCATATACAGAAAAACCTAAATATAAAGTAGTCAGTAAGGTAGTTAAATATAAGTCCTTTGCGACATATAGATAGGCTCCAGAGGCATTGATAACCGCCCAATACAACCAATTTTCACGTACCTTATGAGCAACCAATACGGTAGTAAATACACTGAAAACAGTAATAAATGCATCTAGATACAAATGTTCACTATCAAGAATTGATTTTGCTAAATAGGCTAAACCTAGACTCAGGATAGTTAACACTATGATTGAAACGATATGTTTTGGAAGTGTCCAACTAATCACAGGTACATTTTGAGTTTCGGGTTTATTCCAATGCCACCATCCATATACTGCCATAAAAATATAATAAGCATTAAGCATCGTATGGAAAGGTAAAGACACTTCCCAAAACAAATAAGTATAAATAGTCGTGCTGACAAAAGCACAAGGCCAACACCAAATGATTTGTTTGGCAGCTAGCCAGACATAAGCTAAAGCTAATACAACAGCAATAGCCTCTAATCCAGATTGTTGTTGGAATTGGCTAATAAGCAGCTCGACAATTTGATCCATTAAATTTCACTCACCATTTTATCGCCGTTTAAAAACTTACAGACAAAAATAGCTTGGCCTATTTTTTCATGACTTCGTTGCATTTCTTCGGCTAACAATTGCATGGTGGGTAAATAGTCTCCACACACTGTTGTGCTAGTAGCAGTGGTAACAACTTTTAAGTTTTCATAGGTATTTAGACGATCAATAAATTCCTGAATAGGTGGAATATATTGTTCGTTTAATGGGTACATGGATATTTCTGCAACTAATTTCATATCTTTCCTTAGTAAACTATAAAATGGATCCGAAGATCCATCTTAATTTATAGCGTAACTGTGCTCTTAGTATTGAAACTTAATGTTAATACCAACTCGTCTTGGCTCACCAAACTGTTCCCATACATGAGGTAAATACTCATCTCTAGGGTCATTCGGGAAATAGAAACCTCGGTTTGCATACTCTTTATCAAATAAGTTACGGGCATATAAACTGACACTCCAATCTTGCCTAGAATAATCTAAACTAGTGTGGGCTATGGCCATACTGTCAGCCTGATTGTCATGGCTAAATGAATAATAGAACTCATCTTTAGCATCGACTTCTAGTAACCAAGATAGGTTTTCTGAAAGCCCAATGACGACACCTGCGTTGACATGATATTTTGGCGCATGGGCCTGTGCACGTTTATCTATGTTAGTACCATCTTGTCGAGTGATATCTTTAATTTTAGTTTTTAAATAACCCAAATTAGCAAAGGCATCAACATTATCTGAAATGGTATAATTGATACTCGCTTCAAGACCATAATTTGTGCCGTTTACAGAGTTTTCAATAAAATCTACAAATGATTGGTCTTCAACAATTGAGTTTTTATATTGAACGTCATCACGCTTTTGATAAAAAGCACTAAAATCGACAGTTAAACTTCCGTCTTGATTACTACCTTTAATACCAAATTCAAGGCCTAACAAGGATTCAGCGTCAAACTCTACATTGTCCAATACTGCTTGTTTTAATATTGCATCGTCAATATCGTCTACTTTACTCACAGCTTGGCCGTTAACACCGCCCATTTTGTAGCTGCGTACAAGACTCAAATACAACATACTGGTGTCACTTACATTTTGGTGATAACTCAATTCAGCTCCCCAGTCACTGTGATCAATAGATTTATCCAATAGGTACGAATCTGAATAATCTAATTCTTGAGAAGCCAACCTAAGACTACTAGTAAACCATTGAGTGTCAGAAATAGTGTGCTTATACTGACCGAATATTGCGTAATCTTCTCTGCCGACCTTGCTTAAGAAAGGGTTTGATAACCAAGTATATTGACGTTCTAATTCTTCATCTTCTGCTGAGTAATAAAAGCCAAGTACCCAAGTGTTTTCCGACGAACTTTTACTATTTAACTTAACTTCTAACGAATTATCTTCACGCTCTCTAAAATAATAATCTGTCGATGAATACTCCCAGCCTGGTGCAATCCCTACAAAACTCCAATCTTCATCATATCCATAAGCTAAGTCTGCTTGTAAAAAGCTAGCCTGCACAGTTAAATCAGCCCAATCTAAACCTTGGTAATTTGCGGTTAAGGCTAACGCTTCACTTTCTTGACGATCGAATCCAGGTTCGTCCGATAATGTCGTTCGGTCACGGTTTAACGAAAAGGCGTCGTAACCGTTGTCTACATCAATTAGATGTAACACTGTTTTAATTTGTAAATCATTTGATACTTGCCAGTTTAACTTCGCTCTGGCTGTTAGTTCATCAATACCGTTAGTGTCTTTTCTATCTAAAAAGGTGTTCTCTACGAAGGCATCACTAGTATTTTTATGAACTGAAACACGATAATCAACAGAATCAGAGATCCCTCCTCCAATTGCCGCACCAGCATGCCAACTTCCGTAGTTAGCCGCACCAAATTGTCCATCGAAACTTGTATCATCTGATGCTTCAGCAGTAATAACATTGATCATACCGGCCAAACCATCAGCCCCAAATCGCGCACTATTTGGTCCTTTAAATATTTCTACTTGCTGTACATCAAATGTACTAGCACCAGCCATTAAACCGGAGTAATTAATACCATCGACTAAAAACCCAACGGAAGGATTAATAGGATCGGTAAATTGGCTACGCTCACCAATACCGCGAATTTGCACAAAACGACCACGACTGGCACCTGTCGCAAAATTCACATTTGCAGCTCGGTTGAGCAATTCTTCTAAATGCTGAGCTTGACGTTGTTCTATCACTTCATCTGTTAATACTGACACACTGGTTGCCATTTCAGATAAAGGTGTTGAGGTAAGTGCACCAAACACAGTAATACGTTCTACTTGGTCTGTATCTTGTTGTTGGGCAATAGCAGAGCCAGCCAGCAAACTTGAGCTAACGATAGTTGCGATTGTTTTTTTACTGAAAATCATTCTAGGATCTCTTCATTATAAATTGAAAAGATCCGGTTTTACGGCAGGTATAAATGGGGAATAAATTGTCTTACCATTCCTACGCCGGCATTATCCGGATCAGGTTACAGGGTTCTAGGATAGTTATCCAAATCTCAGCCTTTCGGCACCCCTTGGTTACTAAATAAGTATGTACTCATTTAACGAGCTGCATTTTAACAGCGAATTATTAAGCTGCAAGAAGGTTTTCCTACATAAAAGGAATATCTATTATCTTATTCGAAGCTTGATTAATTTTTGACTAGAAAAGTAAGAACCTTCTTGTGTTATCCAAAGTTCTCCATTGTGATTAATGCAAGCGCCTTCAATTTGTCCATAATGATTAAGATAAAAAGATTTCACTAAATTGATGTTAGCATCTAAAACGGTGATAAAGGGTTCGAACCAACCTAATAATTTTAGTTTATAACCTACCAACACAAACCTA
>NZ_JBPOFP010000192.1:0-5149 GCF_051252315.1 Paraglaciecola sp.
CTTTACGACCTGTTAAGCCTTGTTTGTCAATTAACAAAAGTCTTTTGTTAGTAAACACATACATATCTCTTATTTCTTTAAATACTTGCTGTATGCTTTCCGTATCACCAATAATTGGTGCTAATTCTTCTGAAACCTCATCTACATTTATCTCAGAAGCGTTGCCCAATAGTCCATCTAGTAACCCCATATTTTTTTCCTAATGTTTGAATCAAAAAATTAGCATAATTGTTAATGCGAAAATTACAACATAAGGATACTATTTAGGCCACAGAAATTATTCAATTTAGCACTACTATCAACTATGCCCAACGTAACCTTCTCCGAAATTAAATCGGCACACACACGGATCCTACCTTATATTTCCCAGACGCCAGTTTTAGAGTCCAGCTTGTTAAATTCTTGGCTTGGTCATCGCATATACTTTAAGGCCGAATGTCTTCAAAAAACCGGCGCTTTTAAAATGCGGGGGGCGTTAAATATGATGTTAAAGGCCAAACAAGAGGGGCGCTTAGGCAAAGAAGTGGTCGCAAGCAGTTCGGGGAATCATGCTCAAGCTGTGGCCTATGCTGCAAAAGTATTAGGCGTAAACGCCACTATATACAGTGCCCAAAACATATCTAAGGTGAAAGCCGCTGCCACACAATATTACGGTGCACAGCTTAATTTAAGTGAAACTCGCAAAGAAGCGGATCAAAAAGTTCAAGAAGCTGCGCAACAAGAAGGTGTTCTCTGGGTTCCACCTTTTAATCACGAAGATATAATTTCTGGCCAAGGAACTGCCGTTTACGAAGGGTTACAACAGACTGGCGAAGTGAACGCGGTTTTTGCTCCTATAGGTGGAGGGGGATTAATATCTGGCTCAGCTGTGTGTGCCAAAGCCATGTTTACTAATATTGAAGTCGTTGGAGCTGAACCATTGTTGGCTAACGATGCTGCTCAATCTATTCGTTCAGGAGTCATAAAGTCACTGCCTGCACAACCTATAACTCTAGCTGATGGTGCAGCAACACTTTCTGTTGGTGAAAAGACTTTCCCACATCTTCAAAATTTAGATGCTTTTTATGAAGTTAAAGAAGAACAGATTGCATATTGGTGTCAATGGTTACAACATTTACTTAAAATTCATGTTGAACCGACTAGCGCCATGAGTATGTCTGCTGTGATAGAGTGGTTAAAAAATAAAACCTCTCCACAACAAGTATTAGTTGTATTATCTGGTGGGAATATTGATTACAAAAAAATGCAGCAGATTTGGCAACATAATCATTTAGAACATATGCCGAGCCTAGAATTATTGAGTGAAAATGGTTAAATTAGTCAATTAAGTTTAGAATCTGACGACGCTAACAACGTTTAATATGTTAAGCCCTCTATAAGAAGAATTAAAATAAAGGAAATATAAAGTTTTGAGAATATGGGTAATTGTTTTGTCGCTATTGTTTTCTCTACGTGCTCACATATCTCATGCAAATGAGTGGCTATTTAATCAAGCCAATTGCACAATTATTTATTCTCTTAAATCCACAGAAAATAATTACTTCAATCAAGAAATCGATAAATTAGAATCAACCATACTGACTAAAAAAATTACTTTTATAGACTTAAACAATTGGCGTAGTAACAAACCGCATAAAGAAATAAGCGGCCGCCAAAGAAATCAAATTCGTCAAATATTTGCGTTACCTAAAAACATCAATCAAGTATTAGTATTTGATAACAAAGGGCGATTAATCCGCAGACATTCTGGTTCAGTAGCCTTGGTTAATACATTATTTGATTGTCCTTTCTAAAGTTTAACCTACTCGACTAATGCACAGACAAGTATCAATCGATGGCCCTGAATAAATCTCACCTATCATTAGAAGATTGATTATTGCGAGTTATTGCTAGAAAAACTAACACCGCTACGCGAAGAAAGAGCGTTATTCAGATTTTGGAGGGGTTATGTACCAGTTTGTTAAAAGTTTAAACTTTATCTTCTTTATAGTTTGTCTTGGCTTAGCTATTTTCGTTAACCACTACGTCGAGCCCACATGGGTGGAAACCCAACAACATTATCAAACCTATACAAATAATGAAGGTCACCTCGTCTATAAATCAGCATCGAATGAAAACATTATTGAGGCTGTAACCAACTATGAAGATTCTCCTCTACGTCAAAGTGTATTAAATAAACAGCAACAAAAACCGGAACAATTGGAACAGTGGGTTTACCTTCAGCAATCAGAAAAAGTAGTATTACTGAAGGCCGACTTCCATTTCGGGGTTTGGTCATTGTTACCTGCCATGGTTGCTATCGCTCTTTGTTTGTTAACTCGAGAACCGTTAGTTTCACTATTAGGAGGCATCATAATAGGGGCCATTATGTTGGGTCGATACGATATAACTCATGAGGTATTTATTCCCAATATTGGCACCTCGAATGCAGCTTCAATTTTAATTTTATACCTCTGGTTACTCGGGGGGCTGATGGGCATGTGGGCAAAGACAGGAGCCGCTCAAGCTTTTGCAAACTATATGACTCATCATTATGTACAAGGGCCTAGGTCAGCCAAAGTTGTCACTTGGTTATTAGGCATTATTTTCTTTCAAGGCGGCACAATGAGTACAGTGTTGGTGGGCACGACTGTTAAACCTATAGCTGATAAAGCTAAGGTGAGTCACGAGGAGCTTAGTTACGTCGTTGACTCAACCGCCTCACCTATTGCTTCAATTATCGCATTCAACGCTTGGCCAGCATATATACAAGCATTCTTATTTATTCCTGGGGTAGCATTTTTAGCAACCGAACAAGACAGAATAGCTTTCTTCTTTGCTAGTATTCCATTTAGTTTCTATGCCATCTTTGCAGTGATTGGCACTTTATTACTTAGCTTAAACGTGACTCGATTTAGTGGGAAACCTTTACAAAAAGCAATGCTAAGAGCTCAAACGACTGGAGAATTAGACGCCCCAAATGCCTCTCCAGTTAGTGCAAAAGAATTGCATCATGCACAAAGCCCAGCAGGTTACACCGCACATATGTTGGAATTTGTATTACCACTTGTTAGTCTAATTTTTGTGGCTATTTGTTCGTACTTTATTATGGGTGCACCTCAAATTCACTGGGCCTTTTCAGCTGCTCTAGCGTTATCTATTTTTATCGCTTTATATAAAGGCATGTCACTTAAAGATGTGATAGATGGCTTTGGAAACGGTTTAAAAGGCGTTGTACTTGCCTCGGTGATCCTAATGTTTGCCTTAACCATTGGCATTTTAAGCAAACAATTAGGCGGCGGAATTTATTTAGTTGCCACTTTAGGAGAACAAATACCTTTTTGGCTTTTACCTTTCATTTTACAACTTATGACTATGTTAATTGCCTTTTCTACAGGAACGAGTTGGGGTACTTATGCGATAGCATTTCCTCTCGCTTTACCTTTAGCCTGGGCCATTTCGCAAGCTCAGGGTATATATAACCCAGAAATCTATATGATGATTTGTTTTGCGACTGTGTTAAATGGAAGTGTATATGGAGACCAATGTTCACCCATTTCTGATACAACGATATTAAGCTCTATGACAACCGGATGTGATTTAATGGACCATGTTAAGAGTCAAATTATTCCAGCGTCTTATGCTGCTGGCATTGCAGCGATACTTTGGATGTTCTGTGTTTGGTTATTCTGCGTTTAACCAAAGCTCCTTTCTGCTTAATGGAACTGATTTTGGTAGTAAAGGGTTATCTAACCTAAAGATACGCCTGGATTCACGCTCAATTTGTTTCAGTGCTTCACTATGATGCTTATAAAACACCCTATCAAAAACGCCATTGGCGATAATATTTTCTAACCCCAATCGAATGCTTTCTGCAAGCTCTGTATTCTCCTTGTTCACATAGAAATAAAAGGCAGTGGGGTAAACAATTAATATATGAGGTTCCACGACTATATTCAAATTATGGTCTTTTCTAATAGGACCAATTTCGCGATTCAATTCTGCAATTGACCTTGGTAAGTAGTCGAATCGTTTTTTGTGAAGCATGACATATAGTCCCAAAAAATCGGATCCCGGAGTGGGAGTAATATCATTCGCTAATAAAATCTTTAAATCCGTCCAAGAATGGAATTGTCCAGGGCTAAATTTTTTGAACTCCTGCAGGGTATTTATATTTTTAAATACATCTACATTATCTTTATGCACGGCTGACAAACGCCACCCATTAAGTCCTTTAGATATTGGGATTGGAATGGCTCTAAAATGCTTGTCTCTTTCTTCTGTGGCGTAACCAATCATAATATCTATATCTCGGTTTTCAGCCAAAAACATAAACCCTCGATGATGTGGTAACTCATTCTTATATTGTTTAACCACAAAGTCTTTATTTGGAGCATGATTAAAAACTTCAACTAACAACTCAGAATGGTAAACGTCTTGTGTTATTCCTAACCCAAGAAATGTCACAGTGTCGGCCTTGGCCCAAGCCAAATTATTTTGCAGGGAATAACAAAGTAACAACGCAGGTAATATTATTGAATAACCTTTAAACATAAATTATCTGACACTCACCTTTTATCTTCAATCATGTTAGCCAAAACACTAAACAATTGTAAGTCCATTCATCTTTTGTCAAACACGCGCTTTGAGTCCTCAATAACAAATAAGTTGTGCTGACCTAAAACCATGTTTTAACAAAAACTATCGAATAAATATTATTCATCTAGACTTAATTCATCACTTACTGTGCTTGATTCATCACACAATCCGTATAGTTCACATTAGATATGATACTAAATGGCGACTAAAAGCAATTTTTCGGATAAATATTAATGCCAAAATTTAATGTATTACGATCCGTAAACATCCAAGCTCCGATTGATAATATTTACAAAATATTAATCAACTTTAATCACTGGCAAAAATGGTCGCCATGGTTGGTAATGGAACCAGAGGCTAAAGTACAAATTTCTGGAGACGGAAAATATTATCAGTGGTTCGGAAAAAGAGTAGGCGAAGGAAATATGCAAATCTTTGTCGAACAAAAAAACAATAAGATTGATTATTCTTTAAATTTTGTAAAGCCTTGGAAATCTAAAGCTAAGGTCTCTTTTATACTTTCTGAGAACGACAATTCTGTCGATGTAACCTGGACAATGCACAGCAATCT
>NZ_JBPOFP010000193.1:0-5015 GCF_051252315.1 Paraglaciecola sp.
CTGGGGGCCACCTCGCTGCCGCTTTGGCAACGGTGAATGAATTTAATGAACCTAATGAAACGATACTCCCTATATCGCCCAAAGCGTTTATATTGTTTAATCCAGTGATTGACAATAGCGAAGCAGGGTATGGATATGAGCGAGTCGAACCTTATTGGCGTCAGTTCTCTCCACTTCATAATATTGCTCCTGGGCATCCCCCGACCATTGCTTTTTTAGGTACTAATAACGGTTATTTGCATTCTGAGGTTGGAACTGTCATTTAAGAGGTGCTTATACACACATCCGTTTTGTGCAAAAGATGGTAGGTTAGCGCTGAGCGTTTTCGGAAAGTAATATCTATTGTGACTAACTGCAAAGCCCAAGATGGACGTCAACTTTGAACACGATATTTTGGAGGAATTAGCGTTCTAACCTAATTAATTGACTGGCAAGTCCCATCCAAAACCGGCCAGTCGTGACAAGATAGCTAAAGTCAGCAGGTGCGACATAGCTGACGTTAGCCAACCAAATTTTTCCACTTATTAAATTATCATCAAGTTCAAAGATATCAGCACTAGTATTTACTTAATAGTAGTGTTAAGGTGTTACTAGTATTAACTAAACACTAGTAATCCATCATGGCTATTGAAAATGAACTAGATAGTGTTGAAGCAATTGCACAGCACACAAAAAAATTTCAGAAGGAACTTAATTCTGGCACAGTATCTTTAGTTCTTCTGAGCATTCTTGACCAAGCAAACACCCCGCTTTACGGTTACGAAATTACAAAGAAATTGCAGCACAATAAAGATGGAAAACAGGGAGCAATTTATCCTGTATTACGTAACCTCCATGCTAGAAACCTCATTAATTGCGACGTGAAAATATCAGAATCGGGTCCTCCAAGGAAATATTTCACTATCTCTATTTTAGGAAAAAGAGTGCTGCAACAGTGGTTAGTAAGTTGGCAGGCAACTCAATCTCACGTAAATAATATCATCAGTGGAAGTTTCGGAAATGAATAGTAATCAACAAATAATTGAAGCGTATCTGGCTGAACTCGATTTAGCATTGCGTGGTCAATCGAAAAGTTTAATTCAAGATGCTTTGTACGATGCTGAAAGTCACATTCATGACACTTTATCTGAAAATAGTGATTTAAAGCTAAGCGTCATTATCGCTGATTTTGGGCGAGCTCAAGATGTAGCAAATCAGTATATTCACTTAGAAACCCAAACGCAGAATTTCCTATTAGGAAAACCCAAACAATCCAGAGTCAACGGCTTTTTTGAGCCGCTGTTTGATGCTAGCGCTTACAAAGCAATTGTTTACTTTTTGATTTCGTGGCCATTAAGCATCGCATACTTCGCTTGGTTTAGTATTGTGGGTATAAGCTTAATTTGTCTGTCATTGTTTGGGCTCGGCCTGCCATTACTTGCTCTGTATCTTAAACTGCAAAGTTATGTAGCTTTGTTAGAAGGTCAAATCGTGGAAACCCTATTGGGCGAGCGTATGCCAAGAAGACCCTATTATTTTCCAATGGTCCAACAATCAAAGTCTCTTTTTTCAAAAATTAAACACCGTCTAAAAACACCTCATGGATGGAAGGTAACTTTATATACAGCCGTTCAGTTGCCCCTTACGAGCATATATTTTGCAGTGAGTGTATGCCTATTTATTGCTTCAATCGGATTGACGCTTTCTCCCATTTTTGATCCAATCATTCACTATTTTAATCCTATGAATAGTATCGATATTCAATGGTATTGGTTACCAGTTTGCGTGCCAGCGGGTGTAATTGGAATAACACTATCTTTTCACATTGCCAATGCCTTATCAAAGTTACATAGGGCAATAGCTAGATTACTTTTGGTTGCTTAACTAGTGATGCAAATGCTAAGAGTAGCTAGCTTTCGTTATCCTATAATGATGTTTCTGCTGATATCGTTTTCATTTACTTGGCTGTTCTGGTTTGGAAGCTTACTTTTTCAAGACGATTGGGCAATTAGGAAAATTATAACAGGGATGGGGTTCGGGCCCGCGATTGCAGCGATTGTACTTAGTCTCCTGCGTGGGCGACGCTGTATCAGCAATTCGAGAAAGTGGTGGTATTGGTTCAGCCTAAGCTTTTTCGTTCTCATGATAAGCTACTTATCAATGTTGGTAACAGGCGATGGCATAACGGCAAGCGACTTCAGGCTTGCTCAACCATTAGGTTTAACAGTGCTGAACATATCGTTATGTGTTATTTCATCTGTTATAGGTGCCTTTATTATCGCTGCTGCTTTTGGGGCACAGACTCCAGTTTTTAATGGATACATTAGCTTGAAGAAAGTAAAAAGATGGTTGCTTGTTGCATTGTTCCTTCCAGCTGTTTGGCTTCTTTTTGGGTTGTTCATCGCTAACATACAGCACAAAGAGATTAGCGACGTTCTCGGCGGACTGGATGCAGTGACTTGGTTTTTATATGTTACCCGCTCAGTGATGTTTACGTTATTGGTCGTCGCTATTGGAGAAGAGTTAGGATGGCGGGGTTGGTTATTACCCGCGCTACAGGAGAAGTTTTCACCGCTGTTGAGTTCTATTGCAATTGGCGTAATTTGGGGGCTGTGGCATTTTCCGTTGTATGTGAATGGTGGGTATGATGAGCCACCTTATATGGTCTTTGCCAAAGTCGGCGTTTGCATATTTTTATCTATAATATTTACGTATTTACACAATCGCTCAAGCGGAAACGTACTCGTTGCAATATTTCTGCATACAGCATTAAATAGTTCACAACGATTTATCCCTGTTACTGAAGAAATGGGCATGCTAATGATGCTCACAATTCTAATAATGCCAATAATGGATAAAATGTGGCGAAGAGAGTGATTAATTGATATTGAACGATAATCAAAAGTGGCTTAAATCAGCAACAGCTTACGTCAACAACCAGGCAATTCTTGCGGTTATTTAGTATATTTCAAGGCTGATTTTTAATATTCTATAATCATCTTCTAGAGCTTGGACTGACTATTGCTTCAACAGCCATGGACGGCCATAAGTTAGCTTTGCACCTGTGATGTGTTTCGGTAGCGCTTATATCGATGCAACCCTTGTTACTTTCCATAAATATAATTATTGCTGACATAATCACTGTTAAAATCGGCTTTAATCTCTAGAGCTTTTTGGAACGTAATATGGGCTTTCTTCGGTTCATTCATACTCAAATATGCAAATGCTAAGCTATCATATACTTGCGGAGCATCCGGGAAAACTGAAACTAAATAGCCAAAAATATCAATCGCTTCTTTCCATGAGTTTGCTTTCAGCAGTTGCATTCCTAATTCATTGATAGTTCTTCCGATAAACTGTGTGTACCCATTAGCTTCATAATTTCTTTGAAAGTTTTTGTAAAATTCCTCTTTGCCATCTTTTTTGTAAATGCTGTATGCATAATTAATTTCAAGAGGACGAATTTTTTCATAAGTGCCTGATTTAATGAATGACTGAATTCGTCCAGATATAAACTCAGCTACTAACTTATCGGTATTTGCCAAAACGATTATTTCAATTTCATCTGCTAAATTAACTTCTACCGCAGCACTCACGCCAGTTCCGCCACCGAATGCCCCCCAATGCTCTCCTGACATTGCGAATGCTTCATTTACAATGGTATTAGACCTATCTAAAAGCAAACTTCCATAAAACAGTTCTCGATAAAATTTCTGAACATCTTGAACAGTTGATTCAATACCGCCATCTGGAGATGAATGCTCAGTCACGCCTACTTCTATTAAAGTGCCGTCGTATAAGTAAGTATATCTCGATGATTGGTGTTTCGCTGCGGGTTCGACTTTAAATGATGTATTTTGTAAATTTATGCGTTCAAAAATATTTTTGTTCAAAACGCTTTCAAAGGATTGGTTTGTGATTTTTTCTAAAATCACACCTAGAACTATGTAACCATAATTTGAGTAGCGATAATCGGTGTCAGGCTCGAAGAGAAGTGGTTCATTTATTAATAGTTGTAACTTTTTTTCTAAAGTGTCGAATGCTAGTTGGTTTTCTCTGTACTCTGCTGTGAATATATCAGCAAATCCTCCGCGATGATTGAGTAAGTCATTTATAGTTACTTTTGAAGATATTTCTGTTGGGAAACCTAATTCATATTTGTCAATTGTATCTTCTAAGCTTAGCTTGCCTAACGCTAACTGCTGAAGAATAAGCACTTTAGTATAATTCTTCACTATTGAACCCAATGCAAACTTTGTATTTATTGAGTTGTACTTTTTTTCATTTTTATCTTCATAACCGTATGAGGCCTCAAAAAACACTTGCCCGTCTTTTGCTAGCAACAAACTTCCTGAAAACCTTCCCGTTTCATAATATTTAGATGCAATCTCCTCGGCAATGATAGCTATTTGCGGAAGTGGCTCTTTCAAATGATTTGACGTGTCTTCAGCTAGTGAAAAAAAGGAGATAGATAAAAGTGAAATTATTAAAATATGAAAACGCTTGGACACTTTTCACTCATCCCTATATTGAATTGCAATCAACGATAACGGATTGATGATAGCAATCTACCCCCGAGCATACAAGAACAAACTATTAGCTTCAAAACACAGTTTCGATTAAGTATCTGTACGACCGCTTCAGGCAGTTTTTAGCAAAATATACAAGTTAGGAATTACTAAAAGCTAAGGTCAGCAATCAGGCAAAACTGTAAGTAATCGACAGAAATAGATCCGTCCGGTTTCTGCCTCACAGGAGCCAGTCAAGACTTCAATTATTATTGTTAAAATGGATACTAAATTTTAGCGAAATTTTGAACCCGCTATGACGGTTTTAAGACTCACAACGGTCAAACTAAAAACCTTTTTCCAACCAATGTTAGGTTTATTGATGCAGATCAGATAAAGGCAATTTCCAACCTCATAATGCAAATAGCCCTAATAACAAATATATTCCAGTAACTACTGGAGAAGCCTATCGCGATAAAATAAGAGCGGTGGGTGCAAAAGCTGAATTATATATTTATCCTGAAAAAC
>NZ_JBPOFP010000194.1:0-4947 GCF_051252315.1 Paraglaciecola sp.
GCTCGATTGTACCAACTTCTATCAAATAGAATCATCTCGCCGCCCGCAGGGAGATGATTAACATATCTTTGAAAATACCATTGGCTTCGCTCTTTTTCGGTGGGTTTTCCTAAAGCTACAACTTTGACAACCCTAGGATTAAGCCTAGCAGTAATAGTTTTTATCACTCCTCCTTTGCCAGCTGCATCTCTTCCTTCAAAAATTACCACAACTTTAGCGCCAGTGGTTTGTACCCATTCTTGTAATTTAACCAGTTCGATTTGCAGCTTTAAAATATTGTCTTGGTAATCTTGTTTTTGCATTAATTTGCTACCTTTAGTTATCCATAAATAAAATAAAAAGCTGAATAAAATTAGTTTTAAAATCATAGACTTTGATAGACTAATTTAACTCTGTTTATAGGTGATATTAAATTTATACATGTTACATTTGATCCAATCAAACAAAATGGAAGTGTTAGCTGATAGCCTTATCAGTTGTCTGAAAGAAACTGCTCAACAAGGTCATTCAGTTTTTGAGCCGGATCAAATTTTAGTGCAAAGCCCAGGCATGTCTCAGTGGTTAAAAATCCAAATTGCTGAAGCTATGGGGATCACTGCCAATATCGATTTCCCATTGCCATCTAGTTACATATGGCAAATGTACAAACAACATATATCAGACTTGCCTGAAGAGTCTGCATTTACCAAATCGAATATGACTTGGAAAATAATTAGCATACTGCCAAAACTGTTATCAAAAGCGGAATTTAGCAGTATCCAAGAATATCTAGATGACCAGCAACCCATTAAACTTTATCAATTAGCCAGTAAAATAGCCGACGTATATGATCAGTATTTAGTTTATCGGCCAGAGTGGATCTTAGGTTGGGAGAAGGGTGAAGATAATGTCGCAGAGTTAGCCGAAATTTTTACGGATACAAACTCTCAACAAACCAATACTCAACAAACCGATGCACAACAAACTAACACATGGCAGCCTATTCTGTGGCGCGAACTGGTTAAATATAGTCATTCATTAGGGGAGTCTATTTATCATAGAGCAAACTTACATGAATCATTATTGACAGAGCTAACTGGCAAAGAATCAAATAAACAACAAAAGCCATTATTGGTGTTTGGTATTTCGGCCATGCCTTTACAGCAATTAGAAGTGTTAAGTGCCTTAGCAAAAAGTAGAGAGGTAGTGATATTTTGGTTTAACCCGAGTCACCATTACTGGGGAGATATAATAGATAATAAAACCCATGCTAAAACTCAACTTAAAGCCATAGAAAACCCTCAACTTGGGGCCGAGCTATTTGATGTCGGCAATCCTCTTTTAGCCTCATGGGGCAAGTTAGGTCGTGATTACCAAGACATGTTATTGAATTTTGAGTTACAACTGCAAGACTGTTTTATTGAAACCGATCCCACAAACATATTGAGTCATATACAAACCGACATTAACCAATTGCAATTTAGAGGTACTCCAAACCAACTGTCAGCTAATGAGTTATTAACCAATGGTTTTGATTTTCCCAAAGTTGAGATTTTAAGTTCAGACCATTCCATACAGGTTCACGCTTGTCATTCAAAAGTCCGTGAACTGGAAATACTGCATGATCAATTGTTAAAAATGTTTAATCAAAATCCCAGTTGGTCACCAGCAGATGTGATTGTGATGATGCCCGATGTGGCTACCTATGCGCCTTATATTGAAGGGGTATTTGGTGGCGTTGATAACAATCTGTTTATTCCCTATGCGATATCAGATCGTAACTTCTCACAAGTGTCACCGCTTATTAATAGTTTTATTAGTTTGATGAAGTTACATCAAAGCCGTTCAGGTTTATCCGAAGTTTTATCTTTGATGGAAGTGCCATCTATCCAAAACAAGTTTGAGATAAGTTTGCAGGACTTTGAGTTAATCCAACATTGGTTAAATGATGTAGGGATACGCTGGGGATGGGATGCTGAAGATAAAAAACGTTGGGATTTACCCGCAGAACAACAAAACACCTGGTTATTTGGCTTACAACGTTTATTAGCGGGTTATGCCATGTCAGAAACCTTTATGTTTGCTGGCCATGAAAACATGATTGCGCCTTATGCTGATATTGAAGGTCAACAAGCCGTTGCACTAGGTAAGTGTTACCAATTTATCCAAGTGTTAATAAAGGTATTAGATTTTTGCCAACACAAACACACCATTGCTAGTAAGGTCGAATTGGCCTTAGCTTTGTTAGATGAACTTTATGAAGTTGAAGAAAATGAACAAATTGAGCTGATTACGGTGAGAGGATCCCTAGAGGCAATATTGTCTCATCAAGATCAATTTATCGGTGATTTAGAGCAAGACATATTTGTCAGTGAGCTTGAGCAAAATATTCAAGAAAAAGGGGTAGGTCAGCGGTTCCTCGCCGGGTACGTTAACTTTTGTACCTTAATGCCCATGCGTAGTATTCCATTTAAGTTAGTTTGTTTGTTAGGCTTAAATGACGGTGATTACCCAAGACAAACCGTTCCTATGGGTTTCGATTTGATGCGTTTAACCCCAGTTAAACGGGGAGACAGATCTCGTCGTTTAGATGATCGATACTTATTCTTAGAAGCTTTATTGTCGGCAAGAGAAGCGCTCTATTTGAGTTACCAAGGTTTTAGTCAAAAAGATAACAGTGTATTGTCTCCCTCGATTTTGTTAAGTGAGTTGTTAGAGTACTGTCAACAAGGTTTTGCTTTAAAAGGCCAATTAACACTTAAACCTGAAGAAACAGAGCTCAACCTAGTTAATCATTTAAGTATTGCCCATAAACTTCATGGATTTGACAGCGCATACTTTGACGAAGGTAATCAAGGATTTGACAGTTTTAATCAAAACCTACAGCAGTTAGCTGAGCGCACCCGTGAAGAGGCAAAACCCAAATCATTTTTTACGCCTGAATGTGAATCAGAATTTGAATCACAATCAAAATCAGAGTCAAAACTTGCGGATAAGGTAAAGGAAAAGGCCAGCGAAGACAGTTATGATTTAGACGTAAACCAACTGATTGAGTTTTATCTTAATCCAGCAAGAGCGTTTTTCATCAATCGATGGCAAAGCCGTTTTTACCCTTTTGCCAAGGATACCTCTGACGTTGAACCTTTTGCCTTTGACGGTCTAGATAGATTCCAAATTAATCAAACTTTGGTGAATACCTTAGTTAAAGAGATCCATGATGGATTTGAATTTAAGTCTAACGCGAAGCCTAACCCTAACTCTCGAATAGACCAAGTGGTGACTGAGTTTAGAGCTCAAGGATTGTTACCTGTGGGTGAAAGTGGTGACTTGGCTCTACAAACATTGTTAAAAATGAGCCATAAAATAGCCACTCAAATTAGTCATCTTGCCGGTGAGCATAACAAGGCCCATTTTGACTTGGAGTTGCACCTTAACGGTTTTAATTTGAACGGCCGGATCACAGAATTGTATGGGCAAAGCTTAATTTTATGGCGTCCAGGAAAGTTACGGGAGATCGACAAAGTTTGTTTATATCTGCAGTGGTTATGTGTGTGTGCCAAACCGCCCAAGTCAGGTTTAGAAAGTGCTTGGTTTGTTACCACTGAAAAGCCTTATCAGCTTGCTAAAATTGAGTCTTCTCAAGCCCAGTTATTGCTAAGTGATTGGTTGCAAATATACGAAAAAGGCCAACAAGAGGTGATACATTTTTATCCAACATCGGCATGGAATTGGTTAAAAAACCAAGATCAAAACAAGTGTATTCAAACCTTTAAGGGGAATCAATTTAAGGCCGGAGAAGCCCAAGAAACCCATATACAAAGAGTGTGTCCTGATCTTGCTTTAGTTTTTGATGAATTTTGTCAGTTAAGCGAAAGTTTGCTTATGCCACTATTTGAGTTGGAGAAGCAAAAATGACCGAACTCATCTTTGAACCAAAGCCCTTGAGCACTATGCAACCTCTCAATACCTTGACCTTTCCTCTGAATGGGTGTTCCTTAATAGAAGCCAGTGCCGGAACGGGAAAAACTTATACAATTGTTAATTTATATTTGCGCTTATTGCTAGGCCATGAATGCCAGCCCTTAAGCGTAGAACAAATTCTTGTCGTGACCTTTACCAATGCAGCGACTGCTGAACTAAGAGAAAGGATCAGGCAAAGATTACGTAGCGCCTACTTAGACTTTTTTGCCCAAAGTAGCGAAGATCATTTTGTTCAAAGTCTAATCGAACAGTCTAAAAATCTAGAACAAGATTGCCAAAAGTTAGCATTAGCCAGTAAACAAATGGACGAAGCGGCTGTTTATACTATCCATGGATTCTGTCAAAAGGCGCTGACTGAGCACGCCTTTGAAAGTGGTGCTTTATATGACCAAAGCTTTATTTTGGATGAATCAGAGTGGGTCCAAATAGCGGTTGAAGATTACTGGCGCAAACATTTGGTTCCTCTGCCAAGCAGCACATTACAATTAGTCCTAAAAATGTGGAAGTCTCCTGATGACCTACTCAAATCAATCTATTCGTTTATTTATCGAGACGTGTTTGTTGCTAATAGCCAAACTATGGAGCAATGTTTACAAAGCATTAGTGTTTACCAAGAGTGTCTAGAGCAAAGTAAAAATTGGTGGTTGTCTAATAAGGTTTCAGAGCAATTAGCTAAAGCTAATTTAAATGGCCGGGCTAAATTGTCTAAACTGACTTTTTTGAAAAACATTGATGAGTTTTGTCAATCAGAGCTGATGGTACTGAATAAGGACATAGGGGCGTGGTCAGATTTAACGCCAGAAAAGGTACAAAAGGCAGCTAAAAAGGGCAGTGCTGATTTATCTCATTTAGATTTTAGTCGTTTTGAAACCTTAGATGAGGCGTTAAATAAGGCGTTAAATGCTATAAAAGTGGCCTTTAGCCAACAAGCAATTCAGGTGATCAGAGCCAATTTAAACAGCCATAAACAACGGTTACATATGTTGT
>NZ_JBPOFP010000195.1:0-4865 GCF_051252315.1 Paraglaciecola sp.
GGATCAACATTGTCTAAAAACCACTCATCATCATTTGGATGTAATGCGCCTGTAAACGGATGTTCCAAACCTTTAATGTTAGGTAATTTTTTTAATTCTTTATAATAGTTAGACTCTAACTCAGGGTCCCAACCTAACGCGCATGGTGAGGTTGCGTAAGCGCCGACAAAGTATTGCATGGTGGCCTTCCTTAATTTTAATGATTAATAAATGTTATCATGAAAAACCCTAGCTTTTATACCAATTCATTGAAATTGGTATAGTCACTTGCATAAATTGGTATAACTTTTTCGTCTACTTGAACTATAGAAAACTGACCATAAAAAAAGGACGCCTAAGCGTCCTTTGATTGACTCAAAAATGATTTATTCAGCTGGAGCCTCTGGCTTCATATGAGGAAACAAAATAACATCTTTTATTGTTGGGCTATCAGTAAATAACATTACCAAACGGTCTATACCAATACCCTCTCCTGCTGTTGGTGGTAAACCGTATTCAAGAGCCCGAATATAATCTTCGTCAAAGTGCATAGCTTCATCGTCGCCGGCATCTTTTTCTTCTACTTGTTTACGGAATCGAGCAGCTTGATCTTCTGCATCGTTAAGCTCAGAGAAACCATTGGCTAATTCACGGCCTCCCACAAAAAACTCAAATCGATCAGTCACAAAACTGTTGTCATCATTTCTGCGGGCTAATGGTGATACTTCCCACGGGTACGCTGTAATAAAAGTAGGTTGATCTAGCTTTTCTTCAGCTGTAGCTTCGAAAATTTCACATAAGTATTTACCAGCTCCCCAAATCCCATCAACTTCAGGCTCTTTAATGTGAAGTTGTTTAGCCATCGCTTTTAATTCAGGCAAATGATTTTCAGGATCATTAATGGCTTCGGCATTGGCTTCTGGCCAATATTTAAGCACCGCTTCGTTCATAGTTAAACGAGTGAAAGGTTGACCAAAGTCATAACTCACTTCGCTTGTTACATTACCTTCAGCGTCTTTGGTAGTATTTTTAATCAATACAGTACCTAATACATCTTGTGCGACCTTACGTAACATCTCTTCCGTTAAGTTCATCAAATCATGGTAATCAGCATAAGACTGATAGAACTCTAACATAGTGAACTCAGGGTTATGACGGGTAGATAAACCTTCATTTCTGAAGTTACGGTTTATTTCAAAGACACGCTCAAAACCACCTACTACTAAACGCTTTAAGTACAATTCTGGCGCGATACGCAAATACATATCGATGTCGAGTGCATTGTGATGCGTGTTAAAAGGTTTAGCTGTAGCACCACCTGGGATAACTTGTAACATGGGCGTTTCAACTTCCATGAAGTTACGTTCAGCAAGGAAGTTACGAATACCGTTTACCACTTTACTGCGGATCATAAAGGTATTGCGCGTATCTTGATTCGTAATCAAATCAACGTAACGTTGGCGGTATTTAGTTTCTTGATCAGCTAAACCATGGAATTTTTCAGGCAATGGACGCAAAGACTTAGTTAACAATTGGTACTCAGTCATATTAACGTACAAGTCACCTTTACCAGATTTATGTAACTCACCTTTTACGCCTATGATGTCACCAATATCGAGACTGCCGTAACGTTCTTTAATATCTTTTTGGGTATCTTTAGCTGCGTAAGACTGGATGCGACCAGTCATGTCTTGCAATAATAAGAAAGGTCCACGTTTTGCCAATATTCGACCGGCAATGCTGACCACTTTACCAAGTGTTTCTAAATCAGCTTTTTCGTGTTCGCCAAATTCTTGTTGTAATTCGTCGCTATAAAACTCACGACGAAAGTCATTGGGGAAACCGTTTGATTTACAGTTTTCTCGAATTTGAGCAAGTTTAGCTCTTCGCTCTGCAATCAATTTATTTTCATCTTGCTGATTATCTGTCATTGGTGTTCCTAAATTACTGTGCACTAACTTGTTTAAATATGGTCACAAACCAGACTTTACGTCTATAACCCCGACTTAAGGCTGGCTTGAATAAATTTGTCTAAATCGCCATCTAACACGGCTTGAGTATTACGGGTTTCAACCCCAGTACGTAAATCTTTAATACGGGAATCATCTAATACGTATGAACGAATTTGACTGCCCCAACCTATGTCAGACTTACCGTCTTCCATAGTTTGTTTTTCTTCATTTTGTTTAAGCATCTCGTGCTCATACAACTTTGCTTTTAACTGTTTCATCGCCTGAGCTTTATTCTTATGCTGTGAACGATCATTTTGACACTGTACAACGATATTCGTAGGTTCGTGGGTAATACGCACCGCTGAGTCTGTGCGGTTTACGTGCTGACCACCGGCACCAGAGGCTCGATATGTGTCTATACGTAAATCAGATGGATCAATGTCAATTTCAATATCGTCATCAACTTCAGGGTAAGCAAATGCCGAGGCAAAAGAAGTGTGTCTTCGACTTCCAGAATCAAAAGGTGATTTTCTGACTAGCCTATGTACGCCAGTTTCAGTCCTCAACCACCCAAAGGCATATTCACCTTTGAAGTGGATAGTCGCACTTTTAATCCCAGCAACGTCTCCATCAGAAACTTCAATTAATTCGGTCTTAAAACCATGGGCTTCACCCCAACGTAAATACATGCGCAATAACATGTTTGCCCAATCTTGAGCTTCGGTACCGCCCGATCCTGATTGAATATCAATATATCCATCATTTGCATCATTAGGACCTGAAAACATTCGTCTGAATTCAAGTACTTCTAATTTTTTCACCAGCTCTGCAAGTTCAGCCTGTGCTTCGTCAAATGTTTCCTGGTCTTCTGCTTCAACCGCTAATTCAACTAGGCCTTCAACATCTTCAGCACCAGATTCTAACTGAACGATTGTTTCTACCACTAACTCTAACGACACTTTTTCTTTACCAAGCGCCTGTGCACGCTCTGGCTCATTCCAAACGTCAGAGCTTTCTAATTCGCGGTTAACCTCTTCAAGGCGCTCTTTCTTTTGATCATAGTCAAAGATACCCCCGAAGCGAATCGGCGCGCTGTCTAATATCTGCCAAGGCATTGTGTACGGGATTGATTTCAAACATAAATTTTTAGAAAAGAGATTAGAAATAAAAGGACGCGGATTTTAGCGGATTTTGCAAACTAAATACAGTGCCTAGCAAAAAATCCTCAAACAAAGCTTCAACAGTTTATCGAATAATCAAAAGGCTAGTCGTTACTAGCCTCTAATGTAAAAAGGTTGTGACAGGAGCAATCAAGTTTTGCAATTAGTGAATGACTTTAGTGAGTTTAAGTAAAGCATTATGTTCAGACTCAAAATTTACGTAATAAAGTGATTGTGTTGCTACATTGTAATCATAAAAATAAACCCGCTTTTTTTCAGGAATTATTAAATCAGCTGTTTTATTTTCGTTCTCATTTAAGGCATAAAAATTTAATAGGTTATAGTCATTCTCTAGCTTCAAGATAGACAGTTCATCTCCTATCACATCCCACTTAAATATCCATTCAAAATCAATCAAAACTGAAGACTGATTAATATCAACATAACCTTTATCTAGACAACAAAGTTTATGTATAGGTCCCCAAGCTTTAGGTTGCACAATTAACCCTTGTGAACCGCTAGTTTCAATACGATGTAATTCGGATGTATTTGTTAAAAACTGTTTAGAAAAATGCGGCAGTGATACTTGATGCAACTCATTAGTATTTATTTCTAAATTTGAACCATAGGTATAAATTGACTGACTATCTTTGGACCATGCAACTGACTGCACATCAACTTGGCGATATACCTCTTGGAAACTATTTTTAACGTCCAATATGACCAGAACACTGCGCATATCCTCCATCACTAAATAGGCTAAAAATTTATTATCGTTAGAAAAGTGAAGACTAACATAATCGCTCACGTCATCATTAGTTACCCTATGCAAACTATTTAGGTCTAACGATTTCATCCAGATATTATCGTCTCCATTGCGGTTAGACACATAAGCCAACATTTTGCCATTTGGACTAACCTGCATGTGGCGCTCAAAAGCATCATCATCAATGACGACGCTTTCTACTCCATTTTGAATACGTTTTATTGAAGTCGCGTAACGACTCACTCCAACGATAAAAGTATCGTTTGTAACATCGTAATCGAACTCTGTAACTGACTCATTCAAGATCAGCGTATGCTGCTGCTCTTCAACATCAAAACGCCACAACCCGGTATTCTTGCCTGCGATTTCGGCATAAAATAACTCATCGTCATTTTCCCCCCACCCAACATGAACGACGCTATGACTATGCGTATTGACATGGCGTAATGTAACATTTTCAATATCATAGATTACCAATTTGGAGTACGACCCGGTTGAGCTAGAATCAAGCATCGCAATCAATTTACCGGAGGGAGAAATACGCGGAAACCGGTAAAAACTCTGTGACGTCTCAGGGGCCACAATAAACTCAGACGCCCCAGTTTCGACATTGACAAATATCAGCTCGTTAATACCAGTTAAAGCATTTTGTCTACTAGCCAATATTTTTTTATCACCTTTAACCCAAGATAAATCCGCACCACTATATGGATTACAATCTGCTAATTTTCGAATGGAATCTAAGATCAGGTGGTAAATTTCAATTTTACAATGTAAAGCCTTGGTAACAGGATCTCGGTGGCTTCTCATATAAGCTAGCTTAGCGTTATCATTTGAAATAGTAGGTGAGTTAAAATTTTCAAACGAATTAGGAAATAATTTCTTTTCGCTATCGGTATTGAGATCATATAGCCAGATAGAACTCCTTCCCTCGTCATATCTTTCACTTACTAATAAATTACCATTTTCACTAATATCAGGCTTTTTGTTGAATGTCCCAGACGTAGC
>NZ_JBPOFP010000196.1:0-4744 GCF_051252315.1 Paraglaciecola sp.
ATTCGAACCCCCGGTACGTTTGACCGTACGTCTGATTTCAAGTCAGGTGCATTAAACCGAGCTCTGCCAGCTATCCGAACTGAGCGCGCATTCTAAAGACGTTTTTATTGGAAGTAAAGCCCCAATCAACAACAACCCTGTCAACCGGTGGTTAATTGACCACCAAGCATACCTCACCCTAGAGTGTATTGATTTCACTTGATAACTTTTAACGATTTAGCAACAAAAATATGACGTGACGGATAAAAATGGTTATAGTACTTTCACTTAATTATTGTTAACAATAGACAACTAGTGAATTAACTATGAAGAATAATATTACTCGCCGTTCGGCACTAAAAATGTTTGCTGCTGGTGTAGTGGCATCAGGCGTTACAGGTTGTAAAACCACAGCCGAAGAATTATCCAACACACCTAAACTCACTGGTTTACAACCTCAACAAGACAACTGGGCCAACACTCACGACAGAGTTTGGTTAGGTGGTGAGTACTGGGCCAATCCAATGGAAGATTGGACGGTTAAATCTGGTGGCGCAGAATGTTTAAGCCAAGGCGGTAATAGAAGCATTCACTCTCTTACTCACCAACTTGCTCACCTAGACAAAGATTTTGTTATCTCTGTCGTTATCAACCGTTTAGGGTCTGCTAAGAATGACGGTGGTGCAGGTATTCGTTTAGGGGCAAAAAGTGAACTAAATGAATACCGTAGTAATTGTTTTGCTTTAAAAGGATATGACTTAGGGATCAAAAGAAGTCAATTAGTACTGGGTAGTGTAAGCAAAGCATTAACTGAATCGGTGAATAGTCAAGACATTAGGTTAGATCTTGCCGGTACAGCACAATCAGGAGCCATGGCATTAGTCTTAACCGCCACTGTAGTTGCGACAGGTAAAGTCATTGGAACACTAGAGCATTTAGTCCCTGCAAACGAACTAGTGGGTAATGTCGCATTAGTCAGTAACTTTAGTAACCCTGCGACTACCCGTGATGAATTACAAACCAAAGGCAATCCGGGTGCTCGTTATCGGTTTAGTGATTGGAACATGCAGGGTGAGGCCTTTGCGGTTAACCACGATAATAAGTTTGGACCAATTTTATGGACCATGTACACCTTAAGTGATTCTCGCAACGATAAAGGTTTTGTTTTAAACCTGAGCGCTTATACCGGACCAATTGGCGAGCAAGATAATCAAAATGTTGAACTTCAAATATTCAAAGACAACAAATGGCAATCTTTAGCTTCTGAAAAAATACATCCAGAAGGTTGGGTTGCTACGTTTAGAATCAACAACTGGGACGAAAAGCAAGATACCCCTTTCAGAGTCGTATATCTTGAAAAACATAAAGACGGTAGCGAAACCCCAGACATTTACACTGGAAATATTAAAGCTAGTCCGTCTAACAAAAAATTACGTATGGCTGCCCTCACCTGTCAAAACGACTATGGTTTCCCATATGAACCTGTCGCTAACAATGTAAAAAAATTAAATCCTGATTTGGTGTTTTTCTCTGGTGATCAAATATACGAAAGTCATGGAGGCTTTGGCATAGTCCGTACCCCAGACAATATTGCCACACTAAACTATTTACGTAAGTTCTATCAGTTTGGCTGGGCCTTCAAAGACGTTATGCGTAACCAGCCCACTGTATGTTTACCTGATGATCACGACGTACTGCAAGGTAATTTGTGGGGTGAAGGTGGCGCTACTATGCAAAACGTTGAAAAAGATCCAACTGCCGCTATTTTAGGTGGATATATTCAATCGGCACAAGTGGTTAATATGGTGCATAGGACCACACTAGCCCACCATCCTGCTCCGTATGATCCAACACCCACTAATGGCATTGGATCTTATTACGGTGAGATGGTTTATGGTGGTGTAAGTTTTGCCATCATAGCCGACAGGCAGTGGAAAAGTGGACCTGAACGAATCAACATCGAAGTAGGTGTAACAGGTCAAGACGAAGATAAATTTAGCTACAATCCTAAGTTTAATCCACCGGGCCTAGATCTATTAGGTAAACGCCAAGAAGACTTTTTAATTAAATGGGGCAAAGATTGGCAAGGGCACTCGTTAAAAGCAGTGCTTAGCCAAACAGTATTTGCTGGGATCTGCACCCACCAACCCGTTCCCACTCGTTTTATGAAATATGATTTTGATTCTAGTGGTTGGCCAGCCTCTGCTCGTAATAGAGCGGTAGACGTAATGCGCGACTCCATGGCATTACATATTTGTGGTGACACTCACCTAGGCTCATTGTCCCAATACGGGGTAGATAAACAGCGAGATAGTAACTGGGCATTTTGTACCCCAGCTATTTCAGCTGGTTGGCCAAGATGGTGGAAACCAGACTCAATCAATATGCCCTACAAAAATCGCCCTACCCATGGTTTGTCGGATACAGGTGAATTTAACGACACCTTTGGCAATAAAATGTACATCTATGCTGTAGGCAACCCTGTGGTAGGAAAGTCAGGTAACAGATACGTAAAAGCCCATGAAAAAGGCAGTGGTTTTGGTTTTATTACCTTTGATACTGAAAAGTTAACTTACACTATGCAAGCTTTTAAATTTCTAGTGGATGTAACTGACGGCAAAGCTAGTAATCAATACCCTGGTTGGCCTGTGACAATTCACCAAAAAGAAAATAAAGGTGAAAACCTGATTGGTTAACCCCTAAAGTAATAAACGTTAAATTTTGCAAACCAACACGGCCCAGTATTTTAATACTTGGGCCGTATTTTTTTATCTATCAACACGTGTCCAGTTGGTACTGCGCCCCAACCAACTGAAACCTATATACCCTTTCATTTTCAAAGTATTACCATTGTTAGCTAATTTGGCTTGGCAACTATAGGTGTTACCCGACTCAGCATCATAAATTTTGCCGCCTTGCCACTCATTTTCATCTGCTAGTTTCAGTCCAGTTAATAATGTCATACCAACAATGGGACGAGTTCTTAATGATTTATCATCATTTTTTAAATCTGTTTTTGCTTGACCTAATACCGCATCCTTTTCAGTTTTTAAGTCTTTCTCAGTCCAACTGGGCTCTTTCAGCCAAATTATATCGCCACAAATTTTTTTTCCACAGGTATACACTTTGACTTTAGCGTCATTATTCTCGGTGAACCAAATGCCCCTGATATCAGCAGCATAACTGAACTGACTAACCGCGAACGAAATCAAAATTACATTCAATGCTTTTTTCAAAAAGTGAACCATATTAACCCTACACGTCGTTAAACAAAGTAATACACCAAGATAATAATACAAAGTTAGTGCTGAATTACTACAGCCTACCAGACACAATAAACAGTGTTTGAAATTGCTAAATAATTTCAGGCAATAAAAAACCCGCAACATGTTCTAATAAGACGGAAGTAACTTCATTTTAATTTGGAGTAAATGAACAACTTGGAGATTACTGAACGGAATTGTAAAATACATCCTATATTTTGTCGGTTGAATAAGAGCAACTGCTTCGACTCCTCTATAACCGAGCAAATAAAGGGGGCACTATAAAATAAATAGAAAGGAACTGTGCAAGATTTCAAGCTATAAAATGCCACGAGCATTAAACTAAAACCCTAAATCCAAATACACTATTTTGAGTAGTGAAATTAGCTCTAGACTAAACAACTTAAAAGGACTTATTTTGCAAAGTATAAAGATTGTTCTGATTATCATATTTATTTTTACTGCCGGATTCCTAACCAGCCGAGTATTTTTCTATCCAACACCGGTTAAACATGACCTTCAAAGTGAAAATACATCTGATGTGCTACATAATATACAAAACGAATTAGATACATCAAAAAAACAAAAGGAAATAACGGTTAAAGATATTAATAGGTATAAAGATAAAATTGCTCAACTAGAAAACGATTTATCTCAGAAATATTCAAAAATAAAACCATTGTGTCTGGACCAAGAGTCAAAAAAAAGCGATGAAGATCTGGATAACTCTAACTCTGAAAGGTTTGCAAGTATGACAATCAAAGAAGCAGAGGCTGTTTTACCTAAGCCTTATTCTGACCTAGTTGCTTCTACAAGTGGTAGCATGATCGAGTACTTACAGGAACATATTAAAGATGACGTTGATTACGATTGGGCTCCCGATATGGAACAAAAAATTAAAGATTTTATATTTATGCACCCACATTCGTCTGAAGTCGAACTGCAATCAGTGACCTGTAAAACATCAACCTGCGAATTAATGATTGTAGAACTTGAGGACTTCACTTGGGACAGAATTGAACACGATATTCGTAAACAGGATTGGTATAAATTTTCGGCAGGTTCAAGCTCTACAGTAGTAGATTCAAAAAATTTCATTTACATCATGCTTTCAAAAACATAGGTTTTTGTTAAAAACATGATTAGGGAAATTCGATACCACTGCCACTGATAGCCTTAACGTATTTAACTAATAAACGGATAGCGAGGGATTTACTCAAGAACATCCATGCTCTTGCCCCTTTGGGCGCCAGAGGCCGTAGTAATTATTCCAGACAACTGGTTACTCATATCGTCCCTGACATTCGCCCTACGGGCAACATTCGGCTGTGCTAATCGTTTCCTACGATTAGTCGAGCCGCGGGGCTTCTCACCCTCACTATTGGATACTTCAATATATTTCAGGCAATAAAAAACCCGCAACATGTGCGGGTTTCTCATAATATGGCGGATAGCGAGGGATTCGAACCCCCGGTACGTTTGACCGTACGTCTGATTTCAAG
>NZ_JBPOFP010000197.1:0-4688 GCF_051252315.1 Paraglaciecola sp.
CAACCTATTCTTAATATGGGCAATAAGAATAAAATCATTATTTATTTTTATTTTTCTCTGGTACTGGATCATAACCACCTGAATGTAACGGGTGGCATTTAGAAATACGTTTAATACTTAACCAACAACCTTTTATAAATCCATGTTCTGTTATTGCACCAATTGCATAATAAGAACAACTGGGGTCGAATCGGCATGTTGGTCCTAACATTGGAGAAATAACTATCTGATAGAATTTAATTAATCCAATCGGGATTTTTCGCAACGCTTTGCTAACTTTTTCCATAATTTACCAAGTAAGAAAAATATTTCCTGATTCGACATTTTATCTAAGCCGCTTTTACCAACGACTACTATATCAATATTTGGAAATGTTTGCCCTTGTAAGCGGAAACTCTCTCGAATAATTCTTTTAATTCTGTTTCTATCATGCGCATATTTCACACGTTTTTTAGATAAAGTGATGCCTAAACGGGCATTATTGGAGTTATTGAATCTGGCTAGTAAGGTAAGTTGGGGAGAAACTGTTGGAATTGCGTTACTGAAAACATATTCAAAGTGGGTGGGAGTAAGTAGTCTTAGCTCCCGAGAAAAGTTATTTTCACCCACCTTGGATAATTATGCTGATAAACGAGCACGGCCTTTGGCACGACGATTAGCAATAACCTTGCGGCCATTTTTAGTCGCCATACGGGCACGGAAACCGTGTGAACGCTTGCGCTTTAAGTTGCTTGGTTGAAAAGTTCTTTTCATGACCTAATCCCATAAGGTTTAAACAAAATGAACACAGGTGTGCTCAAAAATGACGCTGAATAATAGAGACCACTCAGCGCTTTGTCAATCATTTACTTAATTAATTATAGTTTTGTTTGGATTAATTTTAGAGGTCGTTTTGTATTACTTTGTAATAAAAGTTATATTTGTGTATTTTATCCACAATTTTAATTGTGAATTTAAATTTTGCAGTAAATTTTTAGTTGTTGGTAGCCCTATTGTAATTAGATTTATATTTGAAATTATTTTTAATAATTCTATATAAAACAATTTGTTATATCCATATTTCAACTTGTATTTAAAAGTTTGTTGCCTTACCACCTATATTAACGAGATAATCCACAGTCTTATAATTTTATATTAGTGCTTGGTTAAATTTTGTTCAGCTGTTGATGTCAGTTTTTCTTTTTTAATTTTGTATATTTTTCTTTTAAAGGTCTATTTTGATTAGGCTGGAGCATGTTTTTTTAATGTCTATATGGAATCAATGCCTAGAAAGGCTTCAACAAGAATTACCCATTCAACAGTTCAGTATGTGGATAAGACCTTTGCAAGCAAAACAAGAAGACGGTCATATTACGCTGTTTGCTCCGAATCGTTTTGTTTTAGATTGGGTTAGAGATAAGTACTTCACACAAATTACTAATTTGATAAGTGAGTTTTGTGTAGATGAAGCGCCTCAATTACGTTTTGAAGTTAACACTGGCAAAGTTATTTTAAGCCCAGTTAAAAATACAGAACAAACTGTTAAATCTGAAACGGTCGTTGAAAATACAAGTACTAGGTTAAAGCCAAGTTCTAATTTAAAACCTGTTGAAGCTATATTACCTAATGACCCCGCTCATAAAAGTAATATTAATTTAACTTACAAGTTCGATAATTTCGTTGAAGGTAAATCTAATCAATTAGCTAGAGCTGCATCTCAACAAGTGGCTGATAATCCGGGTGGTGCATATAACCCTTTGTTTATATACGGAGGTACAGGCTTAGGTAAAACCCATTTATTACATGCTGTTGGAAACGGCATAATGCAAAATAAAAAGAATGCTACCGTGGTGTATATGCATTCAGAACGGTTTGTTCAAGACATGGTAAAAGCATTACAAAATAATGCTATCGAGGAATGGAAGCGTTATTACAGGTCTGTAGATGCATTGTTAATTGATGATATTCAGTTTTTTGCTAAAAAAGAGCGTTCGCAAGAAGAGTTTTTTCATACTTTTAACGCTTTATTAGAAGGTAACCAGCAGATCATTCTTACTTCAGATAGGTATCCCAAGGAAATTGATGGTGTTGAAGATAGGCTTAAATCTCGTTTCGGTTGGGGATTAACTATAGCCATAGAGCCTCCAGAGTTAGAAACGAGAGTTGCTATATTAATGCGTAAAGCAGTTGAGAATAAAATATTTCTACCTGATGAAGTTGCTTTCTTTATTGCTAAACGTTTACGTTCAAACGTTCGAGAATTAGAAGGCGCACTGAACAGAGTTATCGCAAATGCAAATTTTACAGGTAGACCGATTACTATCGATTTTGTCAGAGAAGCATTACGTGATTTGTTAGCGTTACAAGAAAAGTTAGTGACGATTGATAATATTCAAAAAACGGTTGCAGAGTATTATAAAATCAAAATGGCTGATATTTTATCTAAAAGGCGAAGTAGAAGTGTTGCTAGACCTAGGCAAATGGCTATGGCTTTATCTAAAGAATTAACAAATCATAGCTTGCCAGAAATAGGTGATGCTTTTGGTGGAAGAGATCACACAACAGTATTGCACGCGTGTCGAAAAATAGTTCAGCTTAGAGAAGAAAGTCATGATATAAAAGAAGACTATCAAAATCTAATTCGTACACTTTCTTCATAGAAATTCATGAGTAATAAAATGAAATTTAGTATTAGTAGAGAAAATTTCCTACAACCATTACAACTTGTGTCGGGTGCAGTAGAGCGTCGTCATACTCTCCCAATATTATCAAATGTGCTAATAAAAGTTAGTGAAAACTCACTTTGGCTAACAGGCACAGATTTGGAAGTAGAGTTAATTTCTAATGTCACGTTAACCGGTGATTTTGTTGAAGGCGAGATTACAGTTCCAGCCAAAAAACTACTGGATATTTGTAAAGGTTTAACTGATGGAAGTAACATTGACTTTAGTGTTGATGGTAATAAGGCGCTTATTAGGTCAGGTCGTAGTCGATTTAGTTTATCCACACTGTCAGCTGATGATTACCCTAATCTTGAAGATTGGCAAGGTGAGTTAGAGTTTGAGATTTCACAAACAGCTTTAAAGCGACTCATTGACAGTACATATTTTTGTATGGCCCAACAAGACGTTCGTTATTATCTTAACGGTATGTCATTAGAAACAGAAGATAATCTAATTCGAACAGTCGCTACTGACGGCCATAGGTTAGCTTTATGTCGTATGGCTTACGAAAGTGCCACTCTTGTTAATAGGCAAGTCATTATCCCAAGAAAGGGTGTTTTAGAGATAATTCGCTTAATTGAAGATAATGAAAAATTAGTTAAGGTTCAGGTTGGTTCAAATCATATTAGAATTTTTTCTACAGACTTTATTTTTACTAGTAAGTTAGTTGATGGGCGTTTTCCAGATTACCGTAGAGTTTTACCAAAAGACGGTGATAAAAAGATTGAATCAAGTAAAGATGTATTAAAACAAGCATTTTCTAGAGCTTCAATTCTTTCTAATGAGAAGTTTAAAGGGGTGCGTTTAAATCTATCTAACGCAGAACTTAAGATTACTGCAAATAACCCAGAGCAGGAAGAGGCAGAAGAAATCGTCGATGTTGAATATAATGGTGACGAATTGGAAATCGGGTTTAATGTTGCTTATTTAATTGATGTTATGAATGGTTTAGATGGTGAAGATGTTCTTATCACTTTGGCTGATTCAAATAGTAGTGCACTTATTGAAGATGCTAAAGACGATTCTGCTTTATACGTTATTATGCCCATGAGACTGTAGTTCCGAATTTAGTTATTAAGTAGTGATATTATGAAACTGGACAAAGTCCAGGTTATCAATTTTCGAAACTTCAAAGAGTTTTCGTTCATCCCCAATAGTAAATTGAATGTTTTTATTGGGGAAAATGGTACCGGTAAATCTTCAATTTTAGAAGCTCTACACTATTTAGGTTTTGCCAGGTCTTTTAGAACAAACAAACATAAAAATGTTATTCAGAGTGGCCAAACAGAGTTTACTGTATTTTGTTCAGCTTCTGATGGCATTGTTCAAGATAGTCAAACCTTAGGTATTTCGCGTTCGAATGAGGACGTATGTATTGTTAATGTAAATGGCGCAAAAAGTCGAAAAGCTACAGATTTAGTAAGTTGTTTACCTATTCAAATATTCACACCCCAAAGCTCAGATTTATTACTTGGTGCACCAAAATTAAGACGAAGTTATTTAGATTGGTTATTGTTCCACGTGGAACAATCATTTAATTCTAATATTCAACTTTTTAAAAGAAGTCTTAAACAACTTAACGCCTTATATAGAAACCCACTCAAAAATGAAAATTTTAATTACTGGCTTGAGTTATTTTCACAAAAAGGAGAGTTGTTAAGTGAATCTAGAAATAGTCTTTTAAAAGGTGACTTAATTGAGTTAATTAATTCAAATTTAAAGGACTTTTTACCTGAGTTTTCCTTCGAAATTTCGTACTATAGGGGGTGGGATAAAGAACTCAGTTTATATGATGCATTAGTAAAGAATAAAGATAGAGACCAAAAGAATGGCTACGTAAGTTCTGGTCCACACAAAGCAGATTTAAGAATAAAGTCGCAAGGAATAGCTGCTCAAGAATTGCTATCTAGAGGTCAGTTAAGAATGTTTGTCGCTGCATTACAGTTAGCACAAACACAATACTTGCAACAAGCTACATCTAAGAAC
>NZ_JBPOFP010000198.1:0-4617 GCF_051252315.1 Paraglaciecola sp.
GTGTGATGTATTTATTGATGACTTACCTAAAATATTCGAGCACATAGTATTTCCCGAGTCGGTTTGTAAAGTCTTATTCTCCCCCCACAAACCAGTTGTCCCTTATTCCAATATTATCGTATGTTCAAATTGGAAAGAAATTAGAAAACTGGAGAATTTTCTTGTTAAGTCCTGACCTTATTTCCGAAGTTTCAACTAAGTTAGCGGGAAATATAGACAACATTGAGCCATTAGATGGTGGAGGGAATAATCAAGTTTATTCAATCGTGGTGAATGGTAAAAAATATGTTGTAAAAAGTTATTTCGATAATGGTAATAAAATTAATAAAAAAGGTAAGAATGAATTCTCCTTCAGTACCTTGTTGTGGAATAAAGGTGAAAAGTCGACACCTAAACCTATATTGCAAGACGACAATGCAAAATGGTCTGTGTATGAGAAGTTGAATGGAAAGTCCATTTTAGATCCAAGTCTGATACATGTTTTAGATTCAGCAAGGTTTATTGGTCGGATTAAAAATTTTCATAATGAATATTTAAATCCGGCATCGGAGGCTTGCCTTCTCAATAAAGACTATTTCGATATTCTGCGATTTAGACTAAACCAATTAGCTAAAATTACACCAACTAGTGATGTGGCTGTGGAAGCACATTCTTTTGTTGTCGATACATTGCTTCCTAAGTTAGCGGATCTGGAACACCAAGAGGTAATACCTGAATCTAGTTTTAAAATATTGTCTCCCTCAGATTTTGGATATCACAATGCACTGTTACAAGCTGATGGAAAATTAAGATATTTCGATTTTGAACACGCTGGTGTGGATGACCCAGCAAAAATGGTTTGTGATTTTTTTAGTCAGCCCAAAGTTAAAGTTCCTTTAGAGTATTTGAAAGACTTTATTCTCACTGCATTTTCTGAACAAGAAGCTAAAGAAATTTTTGCAAGAATCAAATTTATTTTTCCCTTAGTACGCCTTAAATGGTGCTGTATATTGCTAAATGAATTTTCTAAGGAGGGGTTAGAAAGACGAAGTTTCGCATTAGAAAATAGCGATGATAATACTGTTTGTGAAGAACAGTTGAGGAAGTCTAAGGCGATGTTTGCATCTCTTGAAGAAATACTAGGAGGAAAGTTAAATGCAATGTCTGTTATGTAGCGGCGAATTGACTCAGGTTTATAAGGCTAAAACTGAGATAAGTGTTTCTTCAGACTGTAAGCTGATTAAAGATTCTCCAGCTTTACATCAGTGTGCCGTATGTGGACATATTCAAAAAGAAATTAATGAATCTTATTTACAGCAAATCAATGATTTATATCATAATTATACCGCCTACCCTTTAACGGAAGGTAAAGAGCAGCTGCAGTTTACAGGGGATGTTCCATCCACTAGAACAGAGTCTATTCTTCACAACTGTGAGCCGTATTTAAGAGATTTGAGATCAAACCTAAAATGGTTAGATGTTGGCGCAGGAAGCGGTGTAATGCTAAAGTCAATTTCCCATTTATATCCACATTTTAGCTTATGGGGGCAGGATGTATCCTCATGTAACGCTACGCAAGTATTAAGAATAAAAAATGTTAAGGGATTCTATCAAGGGGAGCTTGATAATATTCAGGACCAAAAGTTTGATGTTATTTCAATAATACACGTATTAGAACACGTAATTGAACCGATAACGTTTTTAAAACAACTGTCTAAGTTGTTGAGTAAAAATGGAATCCTTATTATTCAAGTTCCTGATATACAAACTAATATAATGGACGCTTGTATTTATGACCATGTATCTCATTTTCAATTGCCTACACTTACTTCTTTAGTGAACCGAATTTTCAAACATGTAGATGTACCCACTACGCAGATAGGAAAAGAATTAACATTGTTAGTGTCTAACAGGCAATCTAGCAATAGAATTGGCCATCAGCTGGAAGGTGCTCAAGTATTTGTTCCCGATTTTAATCATTTGATTAAACTTAATGAGCAAATGGTTCAGGTTAAACAAGCTACAGCTGTTTTTAGTACTGGCCCTACTGGTGTCTATGCCGGTTTATGCTTAGGTTCGCATTTAACTTGTTTTGTTGATGAGGATCCTAATAAAATCGGGAAACATTATTTAGGGGTTCCAATTCTGTCTCCAAAGGATATTCCGAAGGGAGTAACAGTGATTAGCCCTCTTCCTCCCGAACAAACTCACAATTTAAAATTACGATATCAAGATATTATTTTTCAGGAGTTATGAATGAAAGCGGCTGTATTATATGAATTAAATCAACCGCTCAGAGTGGTTGAAGTTGACGTTCCGAATGTCAAAATGGGCCAGGTTGAGGTTGATTTAGTTTATAGTGGTGTATGTCACTCGCAATTGATGGAAGTCTCTGGAGGTAGGGGGGAAGATAAATATTTACCTCACCTATTGGGACATGAAGGCGTAGGGGTAGTAAAAAGCATTGGTGAGAATGTAACCAAAGTAAATATTGGTGACAAAGTTGTATTAGGCTGGATAAAGGGACAGGGGCATGATGTGCCTGGAGGGTTATATCAGTGTAATGGGCAGACAATTAATGCTGGGTCAGTAACTACTTTTAATCAAACAGCAATTGTGTCAGAAAATCGCTTAGTTAAGTTACCAGAAGGTATGCCTATGAAGCTGGGGGTTCTTTTGGGATGTGCCTTACCGACAGGTGCTGGTCTGGTATTTAATGAACTAAAACCAGAAGTTGAGAAAACTATAGTTGTATTTGGACTAGGAGGAGTTGGTCTAAGTGCTCTTATTGCAGCTAATTACTACCAGCCCAGTATGTTAGTTGCAGTTGATGTGTCTCCTGAAAAGTTGGAGTTAGCAAAACAACTAGGTGCGACGCATGTCATTAATTCATCGGAAACTGATCCTGTTGAATGTATTACCAGATTAACCGGGCATGGGGCAGATTATTCTATTGAAGCTAGTGGGCAAGCTTTCACCATTGAGCAGGCATTTGAGTCAATTAGAGATGGTGGTGGCAAATGTATTTTTGCATCACATCCCAAAGATGGTGATAAAATAAGCCTTGAACCACACGCTTTTCATCGTGGAAAGTCAATTCAAGGTAGTTGGGGAGGTGGTTCTAATCCCGATACTGATATCCCTAAGCTTGTCAATTTGTATAAAAAGGGGCATTTAAATTTAGAGCCTTTTTTGTCAAAAGGCTATGCTCTGGACGATATTAATTCGGCAATGGATGATTTACGTAAAGGTGCAATTGTCCGTGCACTAATTGAAATTAATCCCGAATTAGATATTTGACATGAAAGTTTTAGTTGTTGGCGGTGATAGTCTAATCGGCAAAGCAATTGTTCAGGAATTCTCCGATGATCAACACTCTGTCACTTCGACAACTCGGCGAGACTCTAAAAGCAGGTATTTTTTAGATTTGCTCAGGCCATCAACATACCAATTTATAAATGACCAAAATTTTGATTTAGCAATTATTTGTGCATCCTTAACAAATATTAAATATTGTCAGGAAAATCAGCAAGAAGCCTTTAAAGTCAATGTTACTGGCTTAAAAAACTTAATGAGGCTGTTAGCTAATAAAGGCGTTTATATTATTTGGTTTTCATCAAATCAGCCTTTAGTTGACACTATAGGAAGTCAACCTCTTGAGTATTACGGTGAATGTAAAACACAAATTGAATGTTTTTTGACAGACGAAAAAATTGCTCACAATGTCATCAAGCTTCCTAAAATTATAGATAGCCTAGAATCTTTGTTGATATCGTGGAATAGTCAAAGTAATAACCCCTTAAAGGCATTTTCTGATCATTATTTTTCGCCAGTCAGTTTATCTTTTTTAGTGGTTCAGTTAAAAAATATTGCTAAACAAAAGTTACCGGGAACCTATTACTTTTCTGGTTCCCATTGTTTGTCATATTATGAGTTCGCAAAAAGGTTGTGGCCTGAGCGTTTTATCCAAGAAGAAAATGCGAAGTCAAAGGGGGTAACCCCGACACCATATACCAATATCAGGTTTGATGTAGATCCGGCCTTCATAAAAGTGCAAAATATTTGCCACGTATTAGATTATGTCAAGCTTAAGTTACTTAGCTAACTTGGCAATAATTTTTTTCAAGTGTTGGAATACACCTTTTCATTCTTTCCCATTCACTATCAAATAGACTTTGTTCGTACTCTACTAGAATATGGTTATTGAGCTCTATCTCCTCAGTCAATAACCTTCCTCTTGTTCCATTATTTAGTACGTTTAATTCAACACCCTCACTGTTACACTGTACTGCGATATATAACCCATAATCTAAGATTGTGTCTGTACCTTGAGTTTCAAAAAGTTGGGCTTTTAACTTTAGTTTATTGTAATTTTTGGGGACAACTAACTTAGGAAGCATAACTTGGCATTTTTCACCTAAGACAGAAAAATTAATTAAACTACCAGCAACAGTTAGTTGGTCACTAAACCAGTTTTGGGGCGATTTAGCGTCAGACTCTATATTGATAGGGCAAAACGTAATGCCAGGATATTCCTCACATAAATTCCTAATCGTGTTAGTGTCTCTATTATAGAGAGTATAAGATGTTGAGTATTGGCCTTTGAGGGGGATGCTTACTTGGTGCGTAGCGGGGAAC
>NZ_JBPOFP010000199.1:0-4522 GCF_051252315.1 Paraglaciecola sp.
GCTTTATATAAAAGTGAAAATATTCAACTGAATAAAACTAAATCACAGCTAATTAACAAGTTATCAGCTCTTATCAAACACTACAAAAAAGATAAGCCCGATGTTGCGAGTTCTTTAAGAGAATTAAAAAAGTCTATCCAAAACTGGCAATTAGCACGTAAATTAACCACAAAAATAGATTATGATTTAGCGAGAATAGTTAAATCTGCCAACTCTCGAATTCCTGCCGGAAAGTATATATTAACGATTACGCCTAGGCAGAAAACAGTTAAAATTTTTGGAGCAATACATAAAGAAATAAATGTAGCTCATCTGCCCCATGCTGATGCTAGTGAGTATATTCAGAGTCATGTCAGATCTGAATTAGCCGATAAAGACTACGTTATCATCATACAAGCTGACGGTCGAATCATAAAAAGCCCAGTAGCCTATTGGAATAAGACACATCAAGAAGTCATGCCAGGAAGCCAAATTTTTATACCTTTCAAACCTGCCTTATTTAACTCTGATTTTGACTTAATAAATCAAAAGTTACTGTTATTAGCTTCAAATAGGGTTCTGTAATGAATTATAAAAATTATTTAAGACTAATAAGAATGTGTTTGATTTTAATTTTCACAGTCTCGTTTGTCGCTCAAACACAAGAACTAAATAATACAAACACTTGGAACCTTAAACCATTCGCTAGCTCAATGATGGTACACGGTGGTACAGGACTGATTCAAACTCCTAATGCACGTATGCTAAATGAAGGAGATTTACAAATAAGTTATACCGATAACGATCAATATCGATTTGGCTCTGCAACCTTTCAACTCTTCCCTTGGTTTCAATCAACGGTCCGTTATACCGACGTTCGTACACGGCTTTATAGCCAAGTTCCAGACTTTAGTGGAGACCAAACCTTAAAAGATAAAGGCATAGATGCTAAATTTCGACTAGTCAAAGAATCTTATTACCTGCCAGAGGTGTCCGTCGGATTTCGAGACTTTGGTGGAACTGGCTTTTTTGAAAGTGAGTTTATTGGTCTTAGTAAACGATTTGGAAATTTCGACGTTCACCTTAATTTAGGCTGGGGTTATTTAGGCTCTTCAGCAAACGTAACCAACCCCTTTTGTGAATTAAAAGAAAGTTTTTGTAATCGACCGGGGGGATTTTCTGGAAGAGGTGGAAAAATTGATTACCAGCGTTTTTTTAAAGGCGCGTCTTCTATTTTTGGAGGCATTGAATATCAAACCCCTTGGGCACCACTGCGTCTAAAACTAGAATATGAAGGAAATAATTATAAAAATGACAGAGCTGGTAGATTACAACAAGACACCAACTGGAATGTCGGCGCTGCTTATCGTTGGAACAACTTTGATTTAAGCCTTAATTACCAAAGAGGAAACACCATTGGTTTTGGCATTAATTATAACTTTAATTTACACAACATCAGGCAAGTTAAAATTGATAGAGCCCCACGAGCGCTCTCGCTAAAAAGCCGGGACATATCAATCCAACAATTAAACCGCAATAGATTAATGCGGGATTTACAATACCAAGCTGGTTTTACCGTAAACGATTCTATTTTTGACGAAGAACAAATAACGATATACGGCCAGCAAATAAGTTACCGTAACTATGATGAAGCAGTGGAAAGAGTCGGGCGCATTGTCGCCTCCGAATCCCCTGAATCAGTAAAAGAAATTAATATAGTCAACACTTTAGGTTCTGTACCAATTGTAGAGACTGTCATCAATGCAAAAGAATTTAGAAAACACGCAACACATCAAACGTTACCTGTTAACTTGAGTAGTACGTATCAACGACAGGAAATTAGTCAAGAATCTGTCGAAGCATATGCTCCATCTAATACAGCTGGTTTTTATACCGGCATTGAAACATTTTGGTTGCAGACTTTTGGTAACCCAGAAGATTTTTATTTATATCAAGCAGGAGTGCTGATAAATGGAGGATATAGTTTTAATGGTAAAAGCAATGTATCCGGCGCAATTAAGGTAAATCTATTTGAAAACTTCGACAAATTTAAATTCACCACTGATACTGCTAACAGTACCCTACCTAGGGTTCGCACTAACGCCCGAGAGTATGTATCCAACCGCGATGTGACCTTAGAAAATCTATACTTAAGCTGGAGCGACCGTATCGCACCTAAAATATATGCACAAGTATATGCAGGTTACCTAGAGTCAATGTTTGGTGGTGTGGGGGCTGAAATATTGTATCGCCCAGTCAATAGCAATATAGCATTTGGATTTGATATAAATTATGTACAACAACGGTCATACGAAGATACTTTTGAACTTTATGATTACAAAACCCTGACCGGTCATGCAAATATTTATTGGCGACCACAGTTTATTCCCAGTACCCAGCTAACATTCAACATTGGCAAATACCTCGCTAAAGATAAAGGTGTTACAGTAGACTTTGCAAAACGATTCGATAGTGGAATTATAGTAGGTGCATATGCAGCTTTCACCGACGCTAGTTCCAAGGCATATGGCGAAGGTAGTTTTACTAAGGGGTTTTACTTGTCTATTCCATTCGACCTTTTTTCACTCAAACCAGCAAAAGGTCAAGGCCGTTTGCCATGGATTCCCATTGCACGCGATGGGGGCCAGGCACTAACTCGCCCAAGTACTCTTTATAATACAACGGAAGAGCGCTCACCTTTTGATTAGATTAAAAAGATGACCGAAAGGATTTAAGCTTGATAATTCAACTTTATTGGCTAGGCCTATGTGAAGGTCATTAGCAAAATATAATAATTAACATATTCAAAGCCATTCCCGTTTGTATACGTTTGGGACCTAGCATATAATGCTCCCCGAAATGAAGAATCGGTTCCGCTGATTAAATTTTCTAGCTACGTTAAAGGACAGTTTTCTTGTTTATCAATTTATTTTCGTTTTTCCTGTCATTTTTATTAGTTGCTGGTTTGGTAGTAGCCCTTTACCCTGTCGCACAAAATGTCGGTTTAGTTGACCGGCCATGCAGTAGAAAACAGCATGAAGGAGAAGTTCCGCTAATAGGTGGTTTAGCAATATATACTGCTATAACTATCAGTAGTTTTATTATTACTCCTTTTGATGCTCACTATAAGATGTACCTTTTATCAACATCATTCATGGTATTTATTGGTGCACTTGATGACTTCCATGACTTAGATGCCCGCCTTCGATTAATAGCTCAAACTCTAATCGCTTCATTAATGGTTTTTGGAGCAGATTTGTACATTCAAGATTTAGGAGATATTTGGGGTTCGAACATCGTTGAACTCGGTTCTTTTGGCCCAATATTTACGGTTCTTGCTGTAGTTACCTGTATTAATGCTTTCAATATGACCGATGGTGTTGATGGATTAGTTGGCACATTGAGTTTAAACGCTTTTATTGCTATTGGCGTGTTAGTTGTGACCGCAAATACTCATTTTGATAACAGCGTAATGTCCATGTTTATTGGCGCTGTAGTTGCTTTTATGTTTTTTAACTTTGGATCATTTAAAGGCGGGAAGTATAAAATATTTATGGGAGACGCAGGTAGTATGCTTATGGGATTAACTGTTATCTGGTTAATCACATACTCAACTAATAGCGAACAAAATTTTCTAAGTCCTATTACAGCAGTATGGATTATAGCAATTCCACTTATGGACATGTTTTCAGTAATGTTCAGACGAATCAGAAATGGAGATTCACCATTGAAGGCTAGCAGGGATCATATTCATCATATATTCTTAAAAAATGGCTGTAGTAGTAAAACGACAACTTTGTATATAAGTGTAATTGCAGGGATATTTTCTTCAGTGGGTATTTTGTCAGAATACTTTTCTATAGATGGAAGTATAATGGCTTCGTTGTTCGTAATACTCTTTTTCCTATATAATTATATAATGATCAAGTTAAGCAAGCCTTAAAATCAGTTGAATTTTTATATAATTCCATAAATTAGAACTTCATTATCTAGTTACGATATTATCTCAGATCATCACTACCAGTCGTGGTAACTTAGAAGAATGAATAAAAACAACCAAATAAAAAACATCCCTATTTTAAAGAATTTTTTTCTGATTTTATCGGGTACTGCCTCCATTCAAGTTTTAAACTTTGTATTAACCCCACTCCTAACTCGTTTGTTTCAAGTTGATGATTTTGGATTTTTAGGGATTTTTAATACGACCATCACCTTACTAGTTATTTTATGTGGTTTATGCTACCCCTTAGCAATTGTCATGACACAAAAGGAACATCTGTATAAAAATATACTGTCTACAACGTTTAAAATATCCGCTATGCTCTGTATCACTATGTCCATCGTCCTCTTAACAATAAAATTCAATTTTGATACTAAAATAAACCCAATTGTGTACTTTCTTTGTGCTGCCATATTTCCTTCGTCTATTTCAGCGATTTTAACTCAAGTATTAATAAGAAAACAAAAATTTAAGGAATTAACACTAATAAGTTTATACACAACTATTGTGACAAGTGCTGCCAAGATCATAGCAGGGTACAGT
>NZ_JBPOFP010000200.1:0-4483 GCF_051252315.1 Paraglaciecola sp.
CTTTTAAGGGGCGAAGTAATAGAGCTTTGAGCACTGTTTATTATTTAAATCCCAATTGGAGTGAAGCAGATGGCGGGGAGCTTATTATTTATTCGCCGGAGAAGAACGATGAACCAATCTCAAAGGTAACGCCATTATTTAATCAGTGTATTATATTTTTGAGTGATATGTTTCCACATGAAGTGCTCGCCAGTAATAAAGACAGATTTAGTATCGCGGGTTGGTTCAGGGTAAATGGCACAACTCAGCAACACCTAGATCCATCAAATTAAAGACAAAAAAAACGAGCTTAGAAAAGCTCGTTTTTATCTAACTCAAATGTAAACTAAGCAACCACTATCTTACTTGCATTAGTTCCACCAACAGTTTCCATCACATCACCATAGGTCATGATGAATTGGTCACCTTTTTCTATTACGCCTTTTTCAAGTAAAAGAGCAACCACATCAGCTTTAAGCTGTCCTGGTTCGCTATCTCTTGAATCAAAATAAACCGGCTTAACACCACGGTAAAGAGCCATTTTGTTTAACGTTGCTTCATGCCTAGCTAATGCATAAATAGGCAAAGATGAAGTGATACGAGACATTAATAATGGCGTTGAACCGCTTTCAGTCAAAGCAACGATGGCTTTAATTGTTTTTAAGTGGTTAGCCGAATAAACCGCACTTAATGCTGTAGTTTCACTGATAGTAGTGAAGGTTTGATCCATACGATGTTTAGAAATCGTGACGTTTGGATGTGTTTCTGCACCTTCACATACACGTGACATGGCTTCAACTGTTTCAACAGGGAATTCACCAGCTGCTGTTTCAGCCGATAACATTACTGCGTCAGTACCATCTAGAACCGCATTTGCCACGTCCATTACTTCAGCACGTGTTGGCATTGGGCTAGTGATCATCGATTCCATCATCTGTGTCGCTGTAATAACAACTTTATTCAGCTGTCTAGAACGTGCGATAAGTTTCTTTTGAACACCGACTAGTTCTGCATCACCGATTTCAACACCAAGGTCACCCCTTGCTACCATTACCGCATCAGAAGCTTCAATAATGTCATCAATTGCTTCATCTGAAGCAACCGTTTCAGCTCGTTCAACTTTTGCACAAATCATTGCCGTGCAACCTGCTTTTTCAGCTAGTTGACGAGCATAGTTTAAGTCTGCTCCTGAACGAGGGAACGAAACAGCTAAATAATCTACGCCAATTTCCGCCGCTGTAACGATGTCTTTTTTGTCTTTTTCAGTTAACGCTTCGGCAGATAAACCACCACCTTGGCGGTTAATACCTTTATTGTTTGATAATTTTCCAGCTACTGTCACTTCGGTAAGAACTTTATTGCCCTCTACGCTAGTCACTTTTAACTGAATACGACCATCATCAAGTAATAATACGTCACCTGCGTTAACATCTTGAGGTAGGGCTTTGTAATCAATGCCAACAGCTTCTTGGTTACCATCATCGCGACCCATGTCTGCGTCTAATACGAAGTGATCACCTATTTTAAGAATAATTGAATCATTTTCGAATTTGGCTACTCGAATTTTAGGACCCTGTAAGTCACCTAAAATTGCCACATATTTACCTAGCTTTTTAGCTGCCGCGCGTACTTTATTTGCTCGGTTGATATGATCTTCGGCAGTACCATGTGAAAAGTTCATTCTAACTACATTGGTACCAGCTTTGATGATAGCTTCAATTTGTTCCACTGTATCTGTTGATGGACCTAATGTAGCGAGTATTTTTGTGCGTCTTAACATAGTTTATGGTGCTCTGTAGTTGTGGCGTATTGGTAACATTAACTTTTAGTACTAAATTCAAGCTAAAGCTAAGGAAAATTAATTATAGTAAGTTTAATCTTTTTAAACCAACTAACCAACCGGTTAGTCATAAATTAACAAAAATGTAATTTTATTACGAAAAGGGTAGTGCAAAACGAGCTAAAAGTGAATTTTTTTATAACTGATAAGAGGTGTTTCTGACTTTTTTATAATTTTACTACATAAATAGAGTGATATTAAGGCTTCTCATATCTTGATCCTCTTAGGGTATCTTTGACTCGTTTTAAATTTTCCCTAAATTTATTCCCTCTTCGCAGCGTAAACCCTGTGGCTAAAATATCAATTAAGGTGAGCTGGGCGATCCGTGATGCCATTGGCATATAAATATCTGTATCTTCTGGTACATCTAAAGATAAAGTAATGTTGCATTCTTTTGCTAGAGGGCTGTCGAAAGAAGTGATTCCCATAACGGTGGCGTCGTTTGCACGAGCAATTTGTGCTATTTCAACTAGGCTTTTTGTACGACCCGTGTTTGAGATCAGTACGACAACTTCCTTGTCAGTGCAATTCATACAACTCATACGCTGCATAAGAATGTCTTCATAATAGGCTACAGGAACATTAAATCGAATAAATTTATTCACCGCATCATGTGCGATAGCCGCAGAACCACCTAAACCAAAAAATGAGATTTTTTGGGCTTGGGTTAATAAATCAACAGCTCTATTTATTAAATTGACGTCTACAGATTGCCTTGCTACTTCAAGTGCTGCCATGGTCGATTCGAATATTTTATTGGTATATTCTTCTGGGCCATCACTTTCTTCAACATGCCGGTTTACGTAAGGTGTACCATTTGCAAGACTTTGCGCTAAGTGCAATTTAAAGTCTGGAAACCCTTTAGTATCTAATCTTCGACAAAATCGATTAACTGTTGGCTCGCTCACGTCTGACATTTTTGCTAAAGTAGCGATGCTACAATGTATGGCAGATTGTGGGTTATGTAATATTGCTTCTGCAACTTTTCGTTCTGACTTACTAAAAGCAGAATTTTGTTGCTTTATTTTTTCTAGAATATTCATGATTACACTGAAAACTTCATTATAATTGGGCAACCTATGGGGACACAGTAACATTGTCAGTAGGCAATAGGGTACTAAAGTTGTAATTTTTTAACAAAAACAGCCTAAAAGGCAACTAAATTGACCTTTAAGGTTAACAAAACGTGAAAACTTGTAATTTTATTACATTTTGTGGTAAATTTTACGGCATAACTCTGCCTTAACTGTAATTTTTTTACAGCTGTAAGCAGACAATCAAATTAAAAAATAGAGAGTAGGCAAATAAAATGGTTTTGGAAAACTCATTTGAACCTTGTGACTTTGTTTTGTTTGGCACCAAAGGTGACTTAGCAAGACGTAAGCTTTTACCTTCACTATATCAACTCGAAAAAGCGGATTTAATCCATGCCGAAACCCAGATTATTGGTGTGGCTCGACAAGAATATAGCCAAGAAGAATACCTGGCTATAGTAAAAGAAAATGTTGAAAAATTTACTAAAGAAGAAATATGTGCAGAAACATGGGCTAGATTTGAAGCTCGATTAGTCTATTTGCGCGTAGATATGAAGCAGAAAGAAAGTTATAGCGCTTTTAAAACTCATGTCGATCCAAAGCGTACTATGGTGTGTTACTTTGCAACTCCGCCATCGATATTTGGCGATATTTGTCGCGGTTTAAAAGCGGCGAAAATTATTGATAAAAGCATGCGAGTGGTACTTGAAAAGCCAATCGGGCATGATTTGGAATCATCTAAAGTTATCAATGACCAAGTGGCTGAATTCTTTGAAGAGCGCCAAATTTACCGTATCGATCATTATCTTGGTAAAGAAACTGTATTGAACTTAGTGGCTTTACGTTTTGCTAATTCAATCTTTGCAACCAATTGGGATCATAACTGCATTGACCACGTACAAATAAGCGTTGCGGAATCAGTGGGTATTGAAGGTCGTTGGGGTTACTTCGATGAAGCCGGCCAAATGCGAGATATGGTACAAAACCACCTTTTACAAATATTGACGCTCATTGCTATGGAGCCACCGGCTACATTAGATGCAACTAGTATTCGTAACGAAAAACTAAAAGTTTTGAAAGCTTTACGCCCTATTGATGCGACTAATGTACGTCAAAATACCGTACGCGGTCAGTACGTTGACGGCTTTATTAAAGGCCAAGAAGTGCCTGGGTATCTTGAAGAGCCAGATGCAAACCAAGAAAGTAAAACCGAGACATTTATTGCTTTAAAAGTAGAATTGGATAACTGGCGTTGGGCTGGCGTACCATTTTATTTACGTACTGGTAAACGCCTACCTAACAAAACGAGTGAAGTGAATATTTTCTTTAAACGTCAGCCTCATAACTTGTTTAAAGATAGTTTTTCGCAATTACCACCAAATAAACTGACAATCCGTTTACAGCCTGATGAAGGTGTTGAAGTGACAGTCATGAATAAAGTGCCAGGCTTAACGGGTACTGGTCACATGGATTTGCAGAAGTCAAAATTGAACTTAAGCTTCTCTGAAACTTTTAAAGATGAACGTATTGCAGATGCATACGAAAAATTAATTCTTGAAGTTATGATGGGTAACCAATCTTTGTTTGTTCGTAGAGATGAAGTGGAAGCTGCATGGACTTGGGTCGATGG
>NZ_JBPOFP010000201.1:0-4475 GCF_051252315.1 Paraglaciecola sp.
GACTTAGGGTATTAACTGAAGGCAAAAATCCTCCCGGAAAAATATATTTTTGAATAAAATCAACATTGTTTTTGTAATACTCAAAGCGTTGATCCGCTATGGTGATAGCTTGTATCAATACCTTCCCACCTGGCTTTAATCTGTCGTTACACTGTTGAAAGAAGCTAGGTAAAAATTTATAACCCACTGCTTCTATCATTTCAATGGAAACAACTTTGTCGTATTTTCCTGTTAAATCTCGGTAGTCGTCCTTGAGCAAGGTTATTTGATCTTCTAGACCTAATTTAAGTACCTGTGCGTGTGCATAGGCAAATTGAGCATCAGAAATCGTCGTTGTAGTAACTTTACATCCGTAATGTTGAGCTGCATAAATTGCTAACCCTCCCCAACCTGTACCAATTTCTAAAAGGTGATCTGCGGATTTAAGTGACAGTCGTTCACAAATAGTTTGAAGTTTATATGACTGGGCTTCATCTAAAGTACTGGTTTCGTTTGGATATATAGCAGATGAATACATCATTTTAGGATCTAAGAAGCGCGTGTATAATTCATTTCCCAAATCATAGTGGGCTAAAATGTTACGTTTAGATCCTGATTGTGTGTTTCTGTTCTTCCAATGAAAAAGCATATTTTTAATTTTGTTTTTCCAAGTTCTTTTCGCTTCTAATGTGTCGATTTGTTGTTGGGCTTTTGCAAAAATGCGAATGACATTAGTTAGGTTAGGGCTACTCCATTTTCCGTCTATAAAGGCTTCAGCTACGCCAATACTGCCCCCCTGCAAAAAGTCTTGATAAAGGCTGATATCATGCACAAGTATGTGTCCTTTAATCATGTCTTTGCATGCTTTTTGCGGAAATAAGAAGTGTTTGTTGTCCTCTACAATTTCTACTTGGCCATAGGTTAGAGATTCAAGAATGGTATGAACAAACGCACGGCAACGTTTATTTATCCAAGTCGATTCTTTTGGTGTACTAAAACTTGCAACATGTTCCATGCAATACTCCTATCTTTATCTCTAAATTAATTTGCTGATTGGTATCCAATAAATGGGATACGTTTAATGAATAGCCTTAATGCTTGCCAATAAATACTGGCGACAATCTTTAGGGTCATAATGGGTAAATAACACCAAACGCGAAAAATATTTCTTTTATTAAAAGCCTGTTTGGTCATTTTCAAACAGGCATCGAATAATTTCTCTTCGTTACCATCAGTTGGATTGATGCGTTTGTTTTCAATATTTATTAATAGTGTACTGCCGTTGTCAGGAGCTTTAATGTTCCAAAAATATGACATATCTAAATCCATAAAAGGGGACACTTGGAAGTTCTTTTTATTCACCTTTTCTTTGTCACTCAGAAGGTCGACTAAGTAGTAATGTCTCTCGTTCCAGGGGGTATTACTCACCTCTGCTAACATCTGAGTGCAAGATCCATTTTTGTCATAACAGAAGTAAAAATTAGCTGGACTAAAATACAAACCAAAACACCTTACCTGAACTAGCATTATTACCTTGTCTATATCGGCATAGCCGTTTAATTGGCTTACTTTGTTGGTTATACGTTTCTTAAGTCCGTTTGGTTCACCTCTCAAATAATCTTTTTCTACAAAACGTAGGGGATGAAACCAAGAGAATCCGAATAAGCCAATGCCTTCTTTGTTATTTTCTATTTCTGAGACATCTAGCGCTAACATATAAAGTCGATAATCGAAGCTGTGTTTCTTAGGAGAAAAGCGTCTGTGAATAATATTGCCTAAATAGATATTGCTTTGGTTAAACCTTGTTTTCATTTTTAACCCATCACTTTATTTATTGTTATTTATCTAAAAAACAATCAAAGCGTTTTGCTACTTCAACCGCACTTTTTACACCATCTTCATGGAACCCACTGTGCCAATAAGCACCAGCATAGTGTGTGTGCTTGACGCCACATATTTTATCTCGTTGTTGTTGGGCCTTTATTGAAGAACTTGAAAATATTGGATGGTGATACGTAAACTCTCTAAGAATTAATTTAGGATCAATCGCTTCTTTTTGATTTAAGGTGACACAAAATGTGTGCGGGCTTTTAATGCCTTGCAAGATATTCATATTATAGGTAACACTTGCCGCCTTATTTCTATCTTGACTAAGTTGGTAATTCCAGCTGGCCCACGCTTTTTCTTTATGAGGTAATAGCGACTCGTCGGTATGGAGAATCACTGAGTTTTGGCTATATGGCATGGCGCCCAAAATTTCTTTTTCGTCGTCTGACGGATGACTTAGTAGACTCAAAGCTTCATCAGAATGACAAGCAATTACGACTTCATCGAAGGTTTCACTAGGCGCATCATTAAAATGAATCTGAATTTGGCCATCGTTACGTTCAATATTTTTTATATTTGAATTAAGTTTAATACTATTTTTAAACGTTTTAGTTAAAGGTGTTAAGTAACTACGAGATCCGTTAGGGATCACATACCATTGTGGTCGGTCAGCAATATTTAATAAGCCGTGATTGTGAAAAAATTGAACAAAAAACTTAAACTCAAAGTCTTCCATTTCGGCTAAAGAGCTAGACCAAATTGCTGCTCCCATAGGTAAAATGTAATGCTCACTAAAAAAATCACTGAAGTTGTTTTCGGTTAAAAACTCTCCAAGCGTGAGGCCACTATGATAATTCTGTGATTCTAATATATTTTTGCAGAGTTTGTTGAATCTAAGTATTTCTTTCACTAACCCCCAGAAGCTTGGTCTCAATAAATTACGTCTTTGTGCAAAGAGGGTATCTAAGTTGTGGCCATTGTATTCGAGGCCCGTTTGGCAGTTGTGAACCGAAAAACTCATTTCAGTAGCTTGCCTTCCTATGCCTATTTCAGACAATAAAGATAAAAAATTAGGATAAGTTTTATCATTGAATACGATAAAGCCGGTATCTATTGAATAGGCTTTGCCATCTTTATCCACATCTACGGTCGCCGTGTGCCCACCGATCCGGGAGTTTTTTTCAAATACGGTGACATGATGTTTTTTAGCAAGTAGATATGCGGCTGTTAAACCGGAAATTCCAGAGCCAATTATTGCAATGTTTTTCATGGGTTGGACTTCCTTATGATTAATAATTGCCAAATAGAAAAGGGTAAATAGGAAAATAACTTTAAGATAAGCGTTAAACGTTTGGGGAAATGTAGGTATTTCTTACGTTTGTTAACACCATTGATAATTCGAGACGCTGCATTTTCACTTGTTATTAGGAATGGCATTTGGAAGTCATTCTTGTCTGTCAAAGGTGTTTTAACAAACCCTGGGTGAACTAAAGTGACGTCTATGTTTTCCTTAAGCAAATCTAAACGAAGACTATTGGCCAAATAATCCATGCCTGCTTTGGAGGCTCCATATGCTTCGCTTCTGGGAAAGGGGAGTAGAGTTGCACTTGAGCTTATGAAAACAACTTGTCCACCGTTAGTCATTTTGGGTAAGGTAAATTGTAATAACCAGCCTAATGACGAGAGGTTAGTTGATATTATTTGAGAGAAAAGTTCGCCGTCAAATTGTTTCGCATCATCGATGTAACGGCAATCCCCCGCATTAAAAATAGCAATGTCGATTGAATTAATGTCATTGAATTGGGTCTTTATCTCATCAGGATTGTTTAGGTCAAACAAGCATGTTTTAAACGCTTTTTCTGATAGGTCGCTGAGTTTGGACTGATTTCTTCCACAAACGATAACCTTGTCACCATTTTCAATATATTTCTGGGCCAAGGATAAACCTATGCCTGAGGTTCCACCGGTAATTAACACGGTTTTACTAGTCATTAGTTTTGAGCCTTTGCTTTTATCCACTTTGTTAACGTTCCAAAAAATGGTATCTGTTCATAAAGCATTGCGCCGAGATCTAAATAATCTCTGTGGTAAATTACCTTGCCCTCATGACCTTTGATAAATGAAGAACCTTCAACTACGACCTTTTTACCTTTATTCAATTTATTATGTTGGTATGTCATATTCCAATAAATGGCAGCCTCATCAGCTTGTTCGATGACCTTCTGAATTTTAAATTCACATAAAGATAAATTTTGATAAAGATTGGAAAAGTATTTGTGAAGGTTTTCAAAACCTTCGATCTTATGTATTGGGTCGATGAAGACTATATCTGGATGATAGATAGATTGTAGATCATGCAGGTTGGTTGTAGTTAACGCTTGATAGACTTCCATAAAGTTACTTAACCATGGAGAATCTGTGTTAGCTACCTTATTTATTTGATCGTTTTGCATTTTTACCATCGCTTAAGCTAATCTTAATTGTAGATAATTCAGTTCGTTACAATTAGATACGAACTAATACATAGTAAGGATCAATAAAGTTTTTATCCAAGGTTAAATTCTGGGTAATTAATTAAGTCATCCTTAATAAAAAGTTAATAGCTAAATCCTAAAATTTAGCTATTTCAACAGATTTGGTTTCGGACAAATTAATAAGCGTATCTAAGC
>NZ_JBPOFP010000202.1:0-4447 GCF_051252315.1 Paraglaciecola sp.
AGAATAGCTTCTTCGTTTAATAGTTGCCTATGTCTTGCAGGTATTATCGTAAGTACATTTACGTCTTGAGCTATTGTTGAGTTCAATAGCTGTAATATAAATGTCGTCGTTTGTGATTTGTTTTGTGATTGAGAAATTGCCCTAAGAACGGAAGTTAAAATCAGTAAGTTTTTGTCTTCGTTATGGTAATAATCAATTAAATAGGCACAGAGTTCATCATTAATGAGGTTGTTTTCTAAAGAGCTGCACGATGCTTTTTGCATTTCTGGCGCTATGTGTTTAAAAGCTTCAATAAATAGTTGTGTGTTTTCTTTAGTGTTAATTACAGCACAAAAATCAGCAATGCCTTGTAAAGGTATATTTTGCCAATCCTGGTTTTGTGGTGCTTCTAGGTATTCTCTGACTTTTTCAAAATGTTCAGATTGTGGCATTCCTAATTCTTTGCGGCATCTACTATTAAAATCGGCAAGTTGCTGTTGATTAGGCACAAAAGTAAACGGGTTTTCAGGCAATTGATTGTTTGAGTTGTTTTCTTTGTCTAAATGTTGACCAAGTGCTTCAATGACAATTTGTAGAAACTGTCTTCTTCCCGCTGCAATTACTAATCCTTGTTCGTCTATTGGTAATTTTACAAACCATATATATTGTTCTTTACTGGCCTCTTTATTAAAAAATAACACGCCAAACCAAATATGTTGTTGTCTCGGGTATGGAGCTGCATGAGTCCCATTTTCAATCTCTAAGAATGCTTGGGAGTTGATAGGTCGAATGCCGCGGGCCATATCGAAAATTCGATAGTCGGTTCCTGCATGGAGTAAAAATTCACTGATGGTATCTATGTTGCTCATGTTATTCTTAATAAATTATTGAAATAAACAAAGGGCAGTTTACCAACAGTAGTATCTGGTAAAGTTTAGCACTTTGATAAAACTAGCCGATGATCATGCCACGTAGTTACACAGAAGTCGAAATACAGCTAAAAAAATTAATAGAAAATTTGCAAACAGCCAATTTGTGGTCGAAAAAAGAACCTTCGAAACAAGCTATGGCAAGTGTCGTTCCCTTTGCCGTTGACTCAATGCCACTAGAAAACTGGTTGCAGTTTATTTTTATTCCTAAGATGTCTAATTTAATTAACGAAGGGCGACCTTTACCCAAAGAATTAAAATTATTGCCTATTGCCCAATTAAGTTTTAAGTCTGTGGCTAATAAAGATAGCTTGTTAGCCAATATTCAAGCCATCGACGGGTTATTTGATGAATAGTTTACAAGTCATTTATCAAGATGAATATATTGTAGCCGTGAATAAACCTTCAGGCTTGTTGGTCCACAGGAGCATGTTAGATAAACATGAAACTGAATTTGCTATGCAAAAGGTTCGTGATCAAATTGGTCAACATGTTTTTCCAGTACACAGGTTGGATCGGCCTACTTCTGGGGTATTACTTTTTGCTTTATCTCCGAGTATCGCTAGGATATTAAATGAGCAATTTTCTCAACAGTCAATTCAAAAGACTTATCTAGCTATAGTACGAGGACATGCTCCTGAAAACGGTGAAATTAACCATCCATTGAAGGAAAAGCTAGATAAAATTGCTGACAAAATGGCTAAACAGGATAAACCAGCGCAAGAAGCGCTGACCCACTTTAATCGATTATCTTTATTTGAGTTGCCTTTTGCCGTTAGTCGTTATCCTACAGCTAGATATTCTCTGGTTAAGTTGATGCCGAAAACAGGTAGGAAACATCAACTAAGAAGACATATGGCTCATGTTAATCATCCTATTGTTGGAGATACTACGCATGGAGACGGTAAACACAATGTGTTTATCCGCGATCAATTTGGTTTAAATCAACTGGCATTAACCTGTAAGTCGATGGAGATAATTCACCCGGTTTCTCAACAACCTTTAATGTTAAAGTGCGAATTACCAAAAAGTTGGTCACTTTTACTAGAAAAGTGGGGTATGAGTCACCATCAATTAACATTGGTAAATTCTTTTTAAAATTAGCTAAATACTAGCTTGTAGGAGGTTGTACAAACATGAGCAAAATTAGCATTTTTGTTGGCTCAGTATATGGTAATGCACAACATGTAGCAGAAGACGTGAGCAGTATGTTAGACACCAAAGGTGTGGACTCTAAAATTTTTATGGACCCAAGTGTAGAAGACTTTAAGCAAGCTGATTCTGTGCTGGTTGTTAGTTCTAGTACGGGCCAAGGAGACATACCACCTAATTTAGAATTTTTTATACAAGATTTGCGTGATGCTCAACCTTCAATGGCTCAAAAACCTTTTGCGGTTGCTGCTTTAGGGGATAGTGCATATGGTGACAGTTTCTGCGGAGCGGGTGTTCAAATTTTTGAATTGTTGTCGGAGTTACAAGGAAAGCCAATAGCTGAACTGTTAGAGGTTGATGCTTGTGAAACTTTAGAGCCTGAAGTTGAAGTCGTCGCTTGGGTTGAAAAGTTAGTCGCTGAATTCCAGTGAAAGTAGTGAATAGTTAAAATTTAGGTATAAAAAAAGCGCCTTAGGCGCTTTTTTTTAATTAATACAAATTAAGCTAATGCTTTAATTTGTGCAGCTAAACGACTCTTATGACGAGCAGCTTTATTTTTGTGTATCAAACCTTTAGTTGCCATACGGTCAAGTAAAGGTGTTGCCGCAGTGTATGCAGCTTGAGCAGCTTCTTTATCGCCAGAGGCAATTGCAGAAAGTACTTTTTTCAAAGATGTACGTGTCATTGAACGACGGCTAGCGTTATGTTGGCGACGCTTTTCCGCTTGTATTGCACGTTTCTTAGCAGACTTGATGTTAGCCAAGTTGGAACTCCCAAAAAATTCTAATCAAAATTCAAGGGTGCGGATTATGCTGATCAAAGGGCTTTATGTCAATCTATTTTGTGGGTTTTGTAAGCAGTTTTTAATTTATTCTTCAATTTTTATAATTTGTGAATAATCTCAAATGTAAATATTCAATAAAATTGTTGGTTTATCAATAACATTGGCACGCATTACTAATATTTTAGGATTGCTATTATACAAAATCATGCCGCATAATACTTATTTAAACACTCTTGGAAGTTGTACGTGTCCCGCAAGTTATTCAAATCAGGATTAATCGTTAGTTTAATGACCTTTATCTCTCGAATATTGGGTTTGATTAGAGATGCTGTGATTGCAAATTTGATGGGGGCTGGGGCGAGTGCAGATGTATTTCTATTTGCCAATAAAATTCCTAATTTTTTACGTCGATTATTTGCAGAAGGCGCATTTGCACAAGCGTTTATCCCTGTATTGACAGACGTTAAGGGAGAAGGGGATGAGGAACATCTAAAAAGGTTTATTGCAAAAGTTTCAGGATCTCTAGGTTTTATCGTGACTATCGTTACGATTATAGGGGTCATTGGCTCCCCCATATTGGCTGCGCTTTTCGGTATGGGATGGTTTGTCGAGTATTTAAATGATGGTCCTGAAGGTTCAAAGTTTGAACTTGCTTCCTTAATGTTAAAAATAACCTTTCCATATTTGTTATTTATCTCGTTAGCTGGGTTAGCGGGTGCAATATTAAATACACTTAATAAGTTTGCTATGGCTGCTTTTACCCCAGTGGTACTTAACGTCGCCATTATTAGTTGTGCCATTTTTCTAGCCCCTCAATTTGAACAACCTGCTTTTGCCTTAGCATGGGGTGTATTTATAGGTGGTTTATGCCAATTATTATTTTTACTGCCTTTTTTAATTAAGGCTGGTTTATTGGTTAAACCCCAATGGGGATGGTCTGATCCGGATATTGTGAAAGTCAGAACACTTATGATCCCTGCATTGTTTGGTGTCTCCGTTGGACAATTAAATTTGTTGTTGGATACCATGATAGCGACTGCTCTAGGAACAGGCGCAATATCTTGGCTTTATTACTCAGATCGTTTGTTGGAATTTCCGTTAGGTCTATTTGGTATCGCTATTGCCACTGTAATATTACCGACTTTGTCTCGAAATCACGTAGCGAAAGATGACCAAGCGTTTAGTCGTAATATTGATTGGGCTGTAAAAATGGTGTGTTTACTCGGTATTCCCGCTGCTACAGGTTTATTTATATTGGCAGAACCTATGCTCATTACCATTTTTCAACGTGGTGAATTCACTCCTCAAGATGCCACTTTTGCTTCGCATAGTTTGCAGGCTTATTCATTTGGCCTATTAAGCTTCATGTTAGTAAAAGTATTAGCCCCTGGTTTCTTTTCTAAACAAGATACTAAAACACCAGTGAAATTTGGTATTTGGTGTATGGCAGCCAATATGTTGTTTAACTTGATATTAGTTTGGCCTTTTGATTATGTTGGGTTAGCTATCGCCACCTCTATGTCGGCAACGATGAACGCAGGTTTATTGTATTTTACTTTACGAAAACGGAATATTTATGTGGTGTCCTCAGAAACACTTTATT
>NZ_JBPOFP010000203.1:0-4422 GCF_051252315.1 Paraglaciecola sp.
GTCATATAAAAATTCCAACGCCTTTACTCCAATATTTGTCTTTGCCCTAGTTATGGGGACAAAAATCCAAAAAAAAAGCTAGTCAGTTAACTAGCTTTTAGTATTTTGATAAACTGCTGATCTAAGCGTTAGTTTTCTACCAAGCTAGTATCTGAAATAACAACCGTTTGCCCTTTACTTAGAAAAAACGAAGTGGCTTGCTGCTGAACTTCAGTTGTTGTATCGCTGCTCGCTGTAGGCACTAATAACGAAAAATGATCTCCAGTTAACATTCTAATAAGTGCGCGAGACTGATTTCCAGTTGAGTGCACTTGCTCTAATCCCATAATATTGGCCAATGCTTGGCTTCCCACTAGTGGGAACTTAGTTTCGACCGGATTTACATCATCAGTAATAGCAACACTTCCATCATCGTTTATTCCCCCTCCAACATGTAATTGCATTAGTACGGGCGTGGTATTAGTTAATGTCTTAGCAAAAGCAATCGGATCACCGCCATCTAAAACTGTTTGAGAAGCAAATCTAAACGCATCAAACATTTTGTTAATAGGCTGAAGCTGGTCCTCTGATAACGCTTCTAAAAACGCTTTTGCCGCTGGACCAATAGCTTCTTCACCTGACAAACCGTTATTGATTGAATATTGCGTCAAAAATGCCACAAAATCATCGGAACTAGCAGCTAACAAGGAACCTTTGACTAAAGAGCCAAAACTATTAGATTCTAGAACAGATGTAGGAACACCGCCTGAAGGCACATTTAATACCGATGTGTTAATTGAATAAAGTTCATCAAACAACGCCAATTCCCCGCCCATGGAGGAATTCGCAGTAGCGACAGCCCCTACCCCTGTGACAGATCCTAAACTTTGCGCAATGAAATGCACTTCACTAATATCTAAAGCAAGTTTGTTAGCTCCATCATTGATTGAATTAAGCGCTAATCTTAAATTCATAATATCTGACATACTCTGTCTAACGTTATCTCTTGCTGTTAATAAACTGGTAAAGTTAAGGTAATCTGTAACCGAGTTTACTGAAGCATTAGTAAAGGCACCTTTCTGGTCAAGTAGTCCTCTTTCCCCATGTAACGGATGATCAATAGCAACAGTAGCAAAGCCGGCTAAACTAAATGCAGCTGTTAGTGGCAATACATTTGATTTATTGCCAGTAATACCGTGAGAAAAGATTACTACAGGCCAACCTGATGCAGGTTTTTGAATGAGTGGCACAGCACCTCCTGACGCTGCTGATATAACAGAGAGGACACTTTCATTAGGTACGGTAAACAATACCTTGATGGATTCAGTACCAGCTTCATTAAACAAGGTGTCAGGGTTATCGTTTTGCCTACCTTGTAACATTGGAATAGAGTTATATTTGGTTAGGTTTCTAGGGTCATCCATTCCCAAACTGGTAAGATCCAAGTCAAATAACTGATTATTTGAAGCTTGTTGGCACAACGTATTATTGCCTCCAACCTGACCCGCTTGAATTAGACCTGTAATGACATCTGCCCCTAGTAATTTAAGTGTTGCTCCACTTGTACAGGCTGCTTTCCACCAATCAGTTTTAGGTTGAATAGGATTGGAATAGTAAGGTAAATCTACTGTCCCCCCAACAACTTCTGCCGCACAAAAAGCCCCAACTGAATTAAAAGTTTGGGTTGCCACTTCATAAAGCGGAGAATCGGGTTGATTTATGGTATTTAACAATCCTGCACAGGTATTAAGTCCAACTTGTGTCAATTGCTCAAGCTCATCAGGCGCTAATATTCTTGAAGCAAGGCTTTCAAAAGCATTACTATTTTCACTTAAAGCCTCTACTTTTATAGTTGGTAAATACTGTTTAGCGAACAATTGTGCCGACTCTGCATCCAAACCTTGTAAATTCGCTTGTTTAAATGCCTCGGCATAAGAACCAATATTAAGTTTCTTAATATTGGTTAATACATGCCCTATTGATTGTGTAGAAAAATAAGCAGCATAAGATAATTCTTCTCTAGCAATATCTTCAGGCTCTAATAACTCAACCATTAAATTGGTTATAGTTTGTAAAGGAACAAGAGCTTCTACTCCCACTTTATTTGTTTCAATACTTTGGCGAACTAAATCCCAAGTACCAGAACCTTTAACCGGCCTACCTGTTTGGTCTTTCAAAGACTCAGTAACAACTAACAAGTAACCTTGGCTTGGTTTTAGGACTTTTAATGGCACCACATTGACTGATGCAGACCCTGGTGTATAAGAGGCGATAAAATCTTCACCATAAACAAGTTGTTGACCTAATTCACAGGGCACACCTGGAGCCGGCAGTTGAGCCGCTGTCGATAAACAAAGAGCACTTTCCCCTTCCAGTGCTTGTTTCGCCTCAAACAATACAATGGATTGACTAGTAACAGTTGAAGGATCAATATCCATCCCATCAGGTAAGTCAACTCTAATTTCCATTGGTTGGTGTAAGGACCATCCGTCCAATGCACTTAATGCATGTTTGGGGTTCGTAAGGTCAAAAGGTTCATCACCCTCAGTGTTTAAGGTAAAATCAAAAAAATTACCACTAGGTAACATTAATAAATCGTTTGGAATATTGAGGTCGCTAGTAGCGGGGTTAAACACCACTCGAATATAGGGTTCGTCAGCTATGGGTACTTGCGGTTCTTCGAAAATTGGATTGCTCTTGTTACTATCACTTCCACCACACCCATTTAGTCCAAAGACAAAACATATCCCTATACCACTTAACAGCTTTCTCATATTTCCTTCACCTTATTATTTTATAACGAACAAATTTTTGACACTATTTTTTACCACACCCCATTAAGCAAAAAATTTACCATAAATTCAATTGACGGTAATTTATTTTTTATTCTTCAACTATTGAATGAATTATCAAGCCAAGACTTAGCTGTGATATTATTCAATTAATAGAATTTCCAACTAGTTACTATGCTTAAATATTCATCAAAAAAACAATTTTTAAACGACAAAACAATTCTTGTTACAGGTGCCGGAGATGGTATTGGGAAACAAGCTGCATTAACCTATGCTGAGTATGGAGCGACCGTTATTCTGCTAGGTAAAACAGTAAAAAAGCTTGAATCGGTTTATGACCAAATTATTGCTAAGGGTGGGAACGAACCAGCCATAGTGCCTCTTGATCTAAAAGGTGCCACGGCTAAGAACTACCAAGACATGGCAAATACCATTATTGATCAATTTGGTTGTTTAGATGGACTACTCCACAACGCTAGTTTTTTAGGGCACATTGGTCCTTTTGGCCAAATTACTGAAGAAGATTGGCACGCAGTCTTTCAAGTTAATACACATAGCCAATTCTTAATGACTCAAGCCCTTTTGCCGGCCCTTAAAAAAGCCCAGAATAGCTCCATAATTTTTACAACTTCAGGTCTAGGGTTAAAGGGAAAAGCCTACTGGGGTCCATATGCAATTTCTAAATTTGCGACTCAAGGCATGATGCAAGTATTAGCTGATGAATACGAAAACACTCACATTAGGTTTAATTGTATTAACCCTGGCCCTACTCACACTGCACTGCGCAGCCTAGCCTTTCCAGGTGAAAATGCCAAAAACCTAAAAACCCCAGAGGAAATTATGGATGTGTATTTATATTTGATGGACAGTGAAGAGAGTTTGGACACAGGTAAAACGATTAACGCTCAATAGAATTAAGCGAAGTTAAAAAACTTATAAAAACGCCCTAATAAAAGGGCGTATTACTTATCTTTCTTAGTATGATGCTTGTTAAGACTGGCTGATTTTAGCCCAAGTATCACGCAAACTGACTGTCCTGTTAAATATCAATTCACTTTCACTGCTATCAATGTCTTTGCAAAAATAACCTGTTCGTTCAAATTGAATCGGCGCACTTATTTCTGCCTGCGCTAAACTAGGCTCAACCACAGCGTTTTTAATAATTATTGATTCTGGGTTAATACAAGAAACAAAATCATCTTCACCAGCTGGGTTAGGCACGTTAAATAATCTATCGTACAACCTAACTTTTGCTTGTTTACCATGGGTTGCAGAAACCCAGTGGATCACGCCTTTCACTTTTCTACCATCTGCAGGATCTTTGCCTAACGTATCAGCATCATAGGTACAATATACCGTTGTTACCTTACCATCTTCATCTTTATCGACTCGCTCAGCTTTTATCACATAAGCATTACGCAATCTAACCTCTTTACCTAACACCAAACGTTTGAATTTTTTGTTGGCTTCTTCTCTAAAGTCTTCAGCTTCAATAAACAGCTCTTTGGTAAATGGAATTTTTCTTGAACCCTTTGATTCATCGTTAGGATGATTAGCAGCGGTAAGTTCTTCTAAATCACCTTGATAGTTTTCAATCACAATCTTTAAAGGTTCTAAAACAGCCATAGCCCTATTTGCATTGACATTAAGC
>NZ_JBPOFP010000204.1:0-4407 GCF_051252315.1 Paraglaciecola sp.
GGCGTAATTTTAGTTTGTGCATTTGTTTTTCCGGATCTAGCTTTAATACCTGACTCACTTAAATCAATTTACATTGATATAAGGTTGTTTTTTCAACTGCCAATATGTTTGATTGTATTTGCATTTACTTTCTTTAAATTTTATCAAAACAATCACAATGTCCATCAATTCACTATTTGTGTTGCTGTTTTACTACTTATTTATAGTAATTATTGGTTTATTTGGGTGAGTTGGCAACAGCAAGGTTTTGCTTTTCCATACGAAGGGACTGTGATTTATAGCCTGTTTGTTTTATTTGTATTTCGTATTCAATTTAGATACTCGTTAATTTTTGTATTGATAGCGGCTTTGGGCTTTGCTGCATTAGTTGCCACCACTACAGTATATGGAGATAGAAACCTAGTCTATTTAGGATTTGTTGCTTCAGGGCTATTTGTTGGAGTGATAGGTGTCCATCAAATCGAAAAAGCTTTACAGCAACTCTCGGTGAGCAATCAAAAACTAACCACTTTAAGTCAAATCGATAGGCTCTCTGCTATCTATAATAGAGGCGCATACGAAGATAAATTCAATGAATTATTAGAAATATCCAAACGTAGAAAAGATCAGCTATGTATTTTTATGATTGATCTGGATAACTTCAAGTCATTTAATGATGGATACGGACACCTTAAAGGTGATGATATTATTAAGTTACAGGCTAAATTATTACGAAGTATTTTTCGTAGAAATACAGACATAGTGGCTCGATATGGGGGAGAGGAGTTTGTCGTTGTTACATGTAATTTGGACTTAAGTCAGTGTGTTAACAGTGCCCAAAAAATTGTAGATGAGTGGGCTAAGTTGAAAATACCCCATGGAAAAATTGCAAGTCAAATGTATGTAAGTTGCTCTGTAGGATTTAATCATCAAACAGTAGATAAAAATACGACCAAAGAAAGTTTAGTTGATGGGGCCGACAAAGCACTTTATCGAGCTAAAGATAATGGTCGTAATCAATTCATTCAATATACAGATTGATTTCCTAAATTTATAACTTCTGACAATGAGGTTTACACCTTCTTTGACTATTCGTTTTCGACCCCTTGAGGGTTAAACTTATAACCGACTCCCCAGACTGTCTGAACAATTTGAGGTGAGGTTGCTTCAATTTCTATTTTTGCTCTAAGTCGATTGATGTGTGAATTAACAGTATGTTCATAACCACTATGGTGATAGCCCCACACAGATTCTAGTAATTGACTACGACTGAAAACTTGGTTGGGGTGGCTGGCTAGGTGGTGTAGTAATTCAAATTCTGTTGCGGTTAACTCGAGCTCTTGTTGTGATAGATACACTTGATGATTTTTTTGATTGATTGAGAGATTTCCGATAACTAATGTACAGCTTTCTTCTTCGTTTTCCGGAGTGTTGACTGCTTGTAAAACGTGTACTTTACGTAGTTGAGACCTAACTCTTGCTTGCAGCTCTCGTACGCTGAAAGGTTTCGTTATGTAATCGTCTGCCCCAAGTTCTAATCCTAAGACTCTGTCTGTTTCAGAGCTTTTAGCGGTTAGCATAATGATGGCTTGAGAAGGTTTTTTATCTCTAACTTGTCGACATATGTCTAATCCACTCACACCAGGGAGCATCACATCTAAGATTAACAATGAGTAGTCTTTTTCTAAAGCCATAAATAGCGCTTTTTCACCATTATCTTGATGGGACGTCTCTACACCTAACTCAGATAGGTTTACTCGAATGAGATCAGCGATATCTTTGTCGTCTTCTACTATTAATACGCTGTCTGACATATAAATTCTCCACTTAAAAATAAAAACGCTCATTAATCTGAGCGTTTTATACCGACTTTCTTATCAAAAGGCATTTATTCAATACGCGTTACCATAATGCGTATTGCTGGATTGTCAAACTTGTGTTGAACAGTTAACACGGAGTTGGTTAATCCATCATCATTAGTGACCACGCCTGGATGCATAGACACATAACCTGTGTCGGTGCGAGTGGCATTGAATCCTTCACCTCCATCTGCTGGACCCGGCATGGTTCCCATAGATTCGGTATTTACCTCTGTACCAGCATCATAAACGCCCGCCATTTTTGTCCAAGTACTACCGACTTCAAGAGTACTTAAATCTAACGCATCTAAACCTGTAAATGCATCATTAGTGTTAACTAACATTGATGTGATAGATAATTTTGCATCAGTCATATCCTGAATTGTCACACTAATTGTCTCGCTAGCGCCAGGACCTATGATTCCTGCACCACTAGCTGATGCCATACCTAGCGCTAATAAATCCACATTCATTCCTCCTTCAGCCATTTTTTCTAATGCAACCGACGGAACCTCGCCTACAGAAAATAAATGACCTGCGTCATGTAAAACCACGGCAGCAGGTGAAAGTGGTTGGGCATTACTTAAGTTTGTAATAGTGACTTCGTAGCTAACATCAACTGGAGTAGGTACAGGAGCGGGTACTTCAACTATTACCTCAACTTCCTTAATAACCTCCACTTCTTTTATGACTTCAACTTTATCGTCACTACAGGCACTTAATGCAAGTGGTAACGCAAGTAACATAGGTAATCGAAGGTTAGTGCTTTTTAGCTTATTAAACATAACAGACTCCTTATTGAACGGTTACTGTTACTTTGGCAACAGGGTTCAACCAGCGATGGATTGTGTTTGTAACGTCACTTTTACCTTCTGTAGCTGAATCATCACCAATATTACCAGGGTGGATGTGGATTAAATTGTTTGTTTCTGTCGCTGTAACACCCGTGCCGCCAGTGCCTAATGTTAGAAATGGAGGAGCTGGCATACCTGGTACACCAGGAGCACCGCCACCAACGATTTCATCATTCGCTTCTGTGCCTGCATCATAAGCATTTAAATAGACAGTATATGTTCCTGCTTCTGTTGGTATGGTCCAATTATCAAGGCCAATAAAACCATCATTTGACGGCAAAATCATAGCTACTATAGATAGTACTGTATTGGTATCCGCTGTCATAAATGAACCAGATACTTTTGCTGTAGGGCCTAGTGGGCCAGCTGTTGGTTCTGCTAAAACGTCTGCATTAATCGATGTGGCTATAGTGGTTAGGCCGGCTAAGCTTCCACCTTCGGCCATTTCTTGTATTTCTGGTGATGCCATTTCACCTACTTCAAATAAACTGGTGTCAGATGTGTGAGCAACCGTAGCGATAGGTGTAAAGTATAAACCTTGAGTAAGATTTTGAATTTCAATTGTTACATCAGCTGCGACTGCTTGGTTAGTCGAAAAGGCGATTAAGCCCGCAGAAATTATCTTCGAAAGTTGTTTCATGTTGTTTCCTTGCAAAAGTTAATAGGATGTTGCAGGAAAGAGTTTGCTCGGAATTTGTCCCGAAAGTATCACAAAACCCAAACGAAATTATCAATTTGGACAGTTTTACTAAATTTTATTGAATAATTAGCAAGAAGAACAAAAATAGGTAGGTACTTGATTAACTAATTCTGTTAAGGATTTTTTATCATGAATCACGAGATGAGCATCAAGATTTTAGACCAAGTGGAATTACATACAATTTAGAACTCGTTTATATGGTAGTTAGCTAATATGGATTAAAGTTTTTTAACGTGTAATTACTGAACTTAGCAAACATAACCCAGTGTTAACAACTGGATTATGCTTGTTTACTTAAAGGCGAATTTGTAACTAGTCTTCTGTTACTTTATCTTTGGCCAACCTTACTTTTAGAGTTCTTTCTTGAAAGGACGAATCGTTTAGGTTTTTGATAGCCTTGTTTGCACCTTTAGTGTCCATCTCTACAAAACCATACCCCTTTCTTTTACCAGTTCTGCGATCTTTCATTAAACGAACTGAGTTAACTGTTCCTTGTTGTTCAAAATGTTCCTGAACTGCTTGTTCATTCGCTCTGTAGGGAAGGTTGCCTACGTATAATGTAGAAAACTCTTGAGTACTGCTATTTGTTGAAGATTGAGTGGAGCCAAATAGGCTCAACAAAACAGGCGCTAGTAAGCCACCTAGGACTACACCGGCTACCGCTGTTAAATGGTTAGGGGCTTCTGCAGCAATTAATGGGGTTAATACAAAGACTAATACTGCAAGAATTACAGTAACTATGATATTTAAGACGAGAGATGGTTTCATTTATAACTACCTAAAAATTATGTTTATAAGGATAACGGAAAACAAGCCCATGTTACTTAATTCACATACAATCGCAATATAGTTAACTACCTTATACTTTATATTTGCTGTTTTTATATGCGCCAACGCTTCAATTTTGAACCTATTGCTCATTAAATCACCATTTGATTAAAAACTTTAAAAAAGGAGTTGCAGTGGATGAAGTTATGTCTATAATGCGCACCTCGCTTCGGGGAGTCACTTAAAA
>NZ_JBPOFP010000205.1:0-4368 GCF_051252315.1 Paraglaciecola sp.
ATATTATGCCTAGGCATTTTTTGGCGTTTTCGAGCGGCGTCTGAGGCTGTAAAAACGTATCTAGATAGTTATTGTGAGCAACGTAACTTGCAGCTAATTAGTGTGGCTAGGCATAATACAAAAATATCTAGCTACCGTGGTAAATTAGACTTTACAAGTGAATTTACCTTCGAGTTTTCAGGTAACGGTGAAGATAGTTATCAAGGTCAAATCATTATGATTGGTTTGCATGTATTAAACGTCGAGCTTCCTGCTTACCGAGTAGAATAATTTAGTTATCCAATTCTGCAAATCAAATAATCGATAAAGTGATAAGCAAAAAAAAGCGTGTTCTGAATAAATCAGATCACGCTTTCGTAGAATTTTGAGGGTCCGTCTCTGCGATCCTTTGCAAGTCCTTCTTTTGTATATCCTATACTCTTCCCTCCTGTCTCATTCATCCCGATGAGCCACTCATCCTGAGCGTGTCCTTTGTCCTTTCAACTCGTTTATCCTAAACAAGTCACTCTTCCAGAGTGTGTCCCTTATCCTTTTATCTCGTTTCCAAACGAGGCGCCTTACCAGCGTGTCCTTTGTCCTTTCAACTTGTCTGTCCTAAACAAGTCACCCTTCCTGGGTGTGTCCCTTATCCTTTTATCTCGCTTCCAAACGAGGCGCCTTACCAGCGAGTCCTTTATCCCTTACACTTATGAATCCTTGATAAGCCACACATCTATGTGTTTCCATTTCCTTACTTTGTCATCCAAACAAAGGCTAATCCTTAGCTCCCTACTCCATTAAAGCCCATTTCCTTATCGAGCTACACTCCTTGTTTATCCTATCCATATAAGATCGCTACCTTGCAACCTTTACTTCAATCCAGAAGTGTTCCTGTTCTATCCCTAAGTCATCCTGACTCGTCGTGTTTCCTTGTGACGGATATAAAGATAGATGATTTGTAAAATAGTGCGATAGCCAATTGGCAAAAAAATTTAGCGAAAATGTAGGTTTACTGAAGTCGAAAATAAAAACACTTAGAAAACATGAGGTTAAATATTTTGTAGGTTTAAGAATGGCTTAATTGAGGCTTTAACTTACATCTTTGTACGAAATGTCGTACATAAAATGTGAGCTATACTTACACGGAAATTTAAGCAGGTTCTCTATGCTTAAACATTAAATGACCTTTTATATGCCCTACTTCCAGTTCTTTTACTAATGAGTAATTTCCGTCCTCAAAAAAAGATAAACATTTAGGCAGTGTAACGTACATACCAATGCCTTCACTCTCAGGATCTTCCAGTACAATGCTATCTATTGCACTCATTAAAACGTGCCCTAATCCATGAGCTTGTTGATCTGGGTGTACACCGATTAAAGATAACATGTGAAATCTCTGAGCAGGGACATGCTCTCTAACTTTAGTTTCCTTTTCAACCATCTGTTTGGTGCCGAAATAACCTGCAGTAAGCAACATCTTAAGTCGCCAATGCCAAAAACGGTTTGGGCCCAATGAAGCATCAGGGCTCATAATACAAGCAACAGCAAGTAATCGCTCTTCGTCAAATAACCCTACCATAGGCTGTTTTGACAACCAAAAAGCGTTTAGTTCTTCACGAATAGCCGACCTAAGACGCGATTCATATCCCTCTTTTTCAAATTGGAATATATCGACAAATAATGGATCATCATGATAAGCGAGATACAAGATAGACGCTGCTATTTTCAGATCTTCAGCAGCCAAATAAACTGCCTTTACCTTTTTCACATCCGCCAATAACTCTTCTTGAAGCTCGCTCATTAATGAAACCTTGAATTAATTTTTTATTACTCTACCCCATGCTTGATATATTGTTAACACTAAAACTAGGCTAGATAAGAATAAATGTAATATTTTTGTTAAAAAGCAAGTAGCTAGTGACTAATCATGCTAAACGCGTCATCTCCCCAACCATGCAGATATCCATCTTTAAATACCAAAGGAGTACATTCTTCTTTAGAAGTAATACCATCTGCATCAACTTTTTGCGTACGGTAATATAAAACTTGGTAAGTGCTGGCATCAACTTTATAAAACTCATTAAAGTCGGCTATACCAAACCGGTTTACGACACTTTCATAGGTTACATCTGCCGTAAGCTTAGCAATAAGTTTTCTATTTTTATGCTCTTTATTTTTCCAATCAGATTGATAACTATGAGCAGATTCACCACCTATTGAAATGACACAGCCAGATAAACCAAGAGACAAACCTAAGAGAGATAAAGTTAAAATTTTACGCATTACATTCCTTTTATTTAATTTTGAGTAATATATTTCACCGTTAATTCAAAAATAAGGCCAAAATGTTAAGTAATTGTTTTATATAAACTTGCACTCTAACTCTTTAATATTGCTAAAATGGATTTAGCAATAAAGACGAAAGAATAGGAGTTTTGACCAAACACATGAGTAATATCGACTACATAATTAACTTATGCCATGACATTCATGCCAGTGGCAAAAAGCCCTCTGTCGCTCTAATTAAAAATCAGTCCCCTAACCCACTATCAATGCCAGAAATAATAAGAGCATTACAACATTGGAAATTAAACCCAAATCAAGAAAAGAAAGTGATTAGCCAATCTAATCAAATACCTAAGCCAGCAAAGTCATTGGAAGATAGAGTTGAACAATTAGAATTACAATTACAGCAGGTCATGCAAGAGTTGGCGTTATTACAAAAAGCTGATAAATAACGCCTGCGTTTATAATATTAGAGATAAGTCAGTGATAAATCTGGCTCCAATCTAGCAATAAATTCAGTCAACGTAGGAGCAAGCACTTCAGTTGGGTGAAGCCCAACTTGCTCTAACATGACCTGGCCAGAACTATTATCTATGGTAAGAATAAAGTCATCTTGATCGGTTAATCCAAAAAATATTGTTTCCGGTTGGTTTAAGCGCCTTTTCATCAATATGTGCCCAATTAAGTTTTGTTGCAGGCGTTCAAAATCCTCTAGATTCCAAGCTTGCAATAATTGAAGACAACCTTTCTCAGTTTTGGCACTTAAGTTTTCGCTCCAATATCGAGAATAAAACGCTTTAATGTCATCATGAAGTGTTAAATCTAATGCACTTTCAAGCCCCGAAAAATCAGCTAACTCTGAACGTAATACTGGTTTCCATTTAACATCTTGGCCTATTTCACCTTGATTTTGGTAACAAGCTGAAGGCCACTCGGGATCATACTTCACAATCATTGCTTCTGGGTTTGAAGGCTCTTGTGATAAATAATTTTGCACAAAATCATCTAGCGCAATCACGATATCTGGGCTCAATTTAACTCTCTTTAACGTTCAAATAATGGCTAATGTACCATTATTCTAAAAAAATGATATCTGTAGTGTTTGCATAATAATTCATAAGGTAGACTTACGAATTAAACACCATAGCAACGGAGAGTACAGTGACTAATTCAATCGATAAATCAGCTATTCTTAATGATTTAAGTTTAGGAAAAAACACAGATTATAAAGAGAATTACGCTCCAGAGTTATTACAAGCCGTACCTAGAAGTATGAATAGGCAAGAATTAAATCTAACGAACGAGTTACCGTTTCATGGTTGCGATCGCTGGAACGGCTACGAATTATCTTGGCTAAATAACAAAGGAAAACCTCAGGTAGCTATTTTGCGTTGCGAAGTCCCAGCAACGTCAGAAAATTTAATTGAGTCAAAATCTTTTAAACTGTATCTGAACAGCTTCAATCAAAGTACTTTTTTGGACTTTACCGAAGTTACACGAGTTTTATGTAAAGATTTGTCTGCATGCGCAAAAGAGCAGGTGAAAGTAGAACTGTTTGCTCCATCTCAATTTAACCAACTAAGCGTCAACCAATTTAGTTCAACATCAATAGACACGTTAGATATAGAAGTTAATCAATATCAACTTAATCCAACATTACTTAAAACTACTGATGAAAAAGTTGAAGAATGGTTAAGCAGTGACTTGCTAAAATCCAACTGTTTAATTACAAATCAGCCTGATTGGGGCAGTGTATTCATAAAATACCAAGGAAACAAAATCCAACATGAAAGTCTGTTACGGTATATTATTTCTTTTAGGCAACACAATGAATTTCACGAACAATGTGTCGAGCGAATTTTTTGTGACATTATGCACAATTGCCAACCCGATAAACTTTCCGTTTATGCCAGGTACACGCGAAGAGGTGGTTTAGATATTAATCCTTTTAGAAGTAATTTCGAAAATATTTACCCTGAAACTAAACTTGCAAGGCAATAATAATTACCTATAGCTATAGTTATTAGGTAAAGTATCAAAACAGTTTTCTGTACTGATGTCACTCACAGTAAAAGGCCAACCGCTATATGCAAAGTATTCAAC
>NZ_JBPOFP010000206.1:0-4362 GCF_051252315.1 Paraglaciecola sp.
CCATTCTTTATACCATTTAAGAGCGTCTTTATATTGACCTTCTTGAAGGTTTAAATCAGCAATTAACTTGATACCAACTACTTGCTCTGAGTCATTTAACACTTTTGCACTAACAGCTTTTTCGAAATATGGCAAAGACTCTTTGCCTTTACCTGAACCCGCCAACAACTTACCAATAAAGTTATCAGTAAACGCTCTATCAAAAGGCTCATCTGTCTCAATTTCTTTTAACAGTCTAAGAGCCTCTTTAACCCGAGCATCTTCAGTCATTTCTTCGTTGTTATAAGCATCTAAAGCTGCACCAACTTTTTTACCTGTACGTTGACTAGGAATATTAGTTTTAGCACGAACGTATCCAGGACACGCGATAGGCGCATTAGGAGCAGCTTTTTTTGCTTTAGCTTGTGCTGAAACTTGACTAGGTACTGCAATAGCGACAGTAAAGGCTGAAACCGCACATAAATGTTTAATATATTTATTCATCATGATTGATCCAACTTAAAGTCTAGTTGTACTGTAAGCCCAAACTGCTTCATTGGTTTACCGTTTTCGATCTTAGGTTTATATTTCCACTTACCTAATGCACGTCTGGCCTCTCGGTCAAATACACGTTTAGGATCTGCTTCAATAACCTTAACATCTTCAACTCCACCTACTTCGTTAATAGTGAACGACAGTTTTACCCATCCTTCTTTACCATCACGAGCAGCTTGAACAGGATATTTAGGTTCAATACGAACGATAGGTGTTGCTTCACCGTCACGCATTGCACCAACACTACCAATATCGATAGACGCTCCACCTACTGAAACAGTTGGCATATTAAAGCTCAACCCATCAGTGTTTGCATCAGCCACATCTGGTTCAACAGGTTGAATCTTAGGCGGTTGTTTAGGCGGCGGTGGTGGCGGCGGCGGTACGCGTTGACGTACTTGTGTCGCATCATCAGGTGTTGCCATGACTATATCTATAATCACCGTCTCTTTTGCTTTTTCAGCTGGACGTCCTGAGTTTTCAATTAGCTTTGCCATAATAACAAATAGAGCAAATGCAATAACACCACCCAGTAATATAGAAACTATTAATCGACCCATATTAACTACCTGCCGTTGCAATTGAGATACGATCTATACCCGCTGCTTTAATTTGATCCATCACTTCAACAACGATGCCATGTTCGGCATTTGTATCCGCTTGAATAATAATTACGTCAGAAGGTTGCTCGGCCATTAGACGATCTAGGTTAGCACGAACACTATCTACATCGATTATCCTTTTATCCATCCAAACATCTCCATCTTCTGTAACAGCGATAAAGATATTGGCGTTTTTAGGCATGACAGACAACGTACCATTAGGTTTATTTACTTCAACACCCGCTTCCTTAACAAAAACGGTCGTAACGATGAAGAAGATCAGCATGATAAACACTATGTCTAGCATAGGTGTCATATCAATCTCAGCATCTTCATCTTCTACTCTAATTTTTCGACCCATAAGATCCTCTCTTTAATGATGGGGTAGACTGTCTATCAACTTTGCTCTAGCAATTTTCACTTTAGCCTCTAAACGAGAACTAAAGAAAACGCCAGATAAAGCAGCAACCATTCCAGCCATTGTTGGAATTGTCGCCATAGAAATACCACCGGCCATTAGACGAGGGTTACTAGTACCCTGAGTCGCCATAGTCTCAAACACCCCGATCATGCCGGTAACAGTGCCTAAAAGACCAATTAGAGGACACATAGCAACAAGAGTTTTAATTAATAACATTCTTGCACTAAGGCCATCTGAAGCTTGCGAAATCCATGTGTCACGGATTCTATGCGCATACCATGAAGTAGTATCACTTCTAGCGTCCCAATTTGAGATAATTTCATCTCTAACTTTTGGGAACACTGAAGCTAAATACCAATAACGCTCTATCATCAAAACCCAGACTAAAAAGAGCGCTAATGCGACAACGTATAAAACGTTACCGCCGGTAGCGATAAAGTCCCTGACAGACTCCCATAGTTCTATCAGGTATATCATATTAAGCTTTCTCCGACTCAGCGTGAGTGGCGACTATGCCAGCTGTTTGCTCATCAAGAATATGTACAATTGACTTACTACGACCCGAAACAATGCTATGAGTCAATAATAATGGTAACGCTGCGATAATACCTTGAGCTGTTGTTACCAACGCCATTGAAATACTACCAGCCATCAATTTAGGGTCACCTGTTCCGAACAAAGTAATTTGTTGGAAAGTCAAAATCATACCTAATACCGTACCAAGTAGACCTAATAAAGGTGCGATAGCAGCAAAGATCTTAATCATGTTGATTCCACTATCAATTTTTGGCAATTCGCGCAAAATAGCTTCATCTAGTTTCAACTCTAAAGTTTCAACATCTGCAGCTTTATTTTCTTTATAAACCTGAAGAATACGACCAAGTGGGTTAGTAGCTAACGGGTTATCAATATTTTTAACCTGTGATTTAATTTTACCACTCACAATTGTTAATGTAATGATTTTGTATAAACCGATTAACAAACCAATTGCTAGCATAACTGTGATTACATAACCAACAACACCACCTGCATGATAACGCTCAGACATAGTTGCTTTTTCTTTCAACAAGCTAAGAATTCCGCCTTTTGAAGGATCCGCATAGAAAGCAGTGATACCTGAAGTAGCGGCTTTCATGTCTTGAGCTGATGCCAATAAATGAGAATCTGGTTGGCGACCTAAAGGTTGAACCATTTCAGCTTGGTCGTCATAAACTAAATAACCTTGCTCACCCACCAAGTTAAATGTACCAATACGGACCACTTCTTGTTGCTGAGAACCACCGTCTAAGCTAATAACTTCTGTTGTGAAGCGAGAAACTTGACCTGATTGAGTCATTTCTGTTTGTAAAGCAAACCATAAATCTTCTAATTCTTTAATATTAGGAAGACCTTTAGCTTCTTCAGACATACGTTTTAAGAAAGCACCACGACCAGGAAATTCTGCACTTACAATTGAAGTAGAGATTTGTCCGTATGCTTCAGCAGACGCTTGACGAACTACACCAAACATTTCACCTAAGTTACCAGTAGCTTGAGTAAGTTCTACTTCTTTCTCTGCTAAGGTTACTTCGTTGTCAGCAAATTGCTTCTGCAACCTGTCGCCACGAGACTTCTCTGCTTTAAGACTTGCTTGAGCCTTTCTTAAAAGAGCTTGTTTATCTGCACGAGCAGATTGAAACTCAGCTTCACGCTTTTTATTAATACGCGCTTCAGAAACACGATTTTTCTTAACTTCACCTAGCAAATCTTCTAGAGAGTTTGCAGCTTGAGCAGTTGAAGCAACTAAACTAATAGATGCAGCTGCTAATATAGATTTAAATACAGTTTTCATCAATATTACTCCGCAGCTGTAATTGGTAATTCAAGAAGATCAGGTGGCAATAATTTATTTGCCATTTTTACAGCTGTAACAACAGGTTTTAACCACTCGTCTTCAAGAGCATCCCATGTTCTAGTTGTATTATTCCAAACCCAAGCATTCTTTTGGTCAAGAGATAACGCTAACAAGGCTGTTCTGCCAAGGTTAAAGAAATCAACAGTCTGCTCAGTGCCTTGATAATCCAAAGTACCTTGCTCAGCTGTTAAATTACTGCCGTATTCATTTTCAATTTGATAAGCAGCAATAACTTGACGGAATCTTTCAGAAACAGTCACGTTAGAATTAGCCATAACATCTCTAAGACGTTCAACTCTATCTTTACGCTCTTGAAGTTTGATAGGTACATCTAGATCAATAAACTGCTCTAGGCTATCAATCATTCTGAACATCAATGGAACAATGCCTCTTTCAACACCTTCAATTCCATCTATTTGTGTTTGAAGTGAATCAATGCCACGCTGTTGATCTGCAACTAAAGTTGCTACGTAGTCATTATACACTTTCAATGTTTCTGTTTCGTCAACAACACCACGGTACTCAACAAACAACTCTTGAGACTGCTCATAAAGTTTGTTTATCTTTTCTTGGGACTTCGCTGCAGCCGTTTGAATTTTCGCTTCTTCTTTATGAAGGTCATTTAACGGGTCTGCAGAGACAACGGTGCTGCTACCAAGTGCTACGGCACTAAGGACGGCAGAAGCAATAAGGTTTCTCTTGCTCATTTTGGACATAATTCCCAACCAATATTTTATTTTGAATCCTCGCACTACTGTAAAGTAAGTATGCAAGGGCCTGTAAAACTCTGTTTGTTTTAGGGGCTTAGTAATAAAAATTAACACTAAGACCGAAGAATATTCACATGGATGCACGCAAATTGTCAAGGTTGAACTAGGGATGAAAGTTAACATTTAGTTAAATTTAATGAT
>NZ_JBPOFP010000207.1:0-4257 GCF_051252315.1 Paraglaciecola sp.
GAGATATATCGGGGTATATGGGTTCTACAGACCAGTTTTCATGGTAATACAAAGCGGATTTCCAAACCAATAGGTCAGAGTTATATTCAGAAATTATTTGGTTAGCGTAAGAAAGAGCCTTTGGCGCTAAGAAGTCATCATCGCCACAAATAATAATATAATCACCATTAGCATGAGATAGCGCGAAATCCCAATGCGCACAGATATCTAATCGCTCTTCTGTTTTAACTAGAACGATAGGAATTGAACTTTCATTTTTTATTTTAGACACAACTGACAATGTATCATCTCTACTTGCGTTGCTTGATACTATAATTTCATAGTTGTCATATTCCAAATTTAACAACGCTTTCAGAACCGGCTCAAGTATTTCAACCCTCTCACATGTCGGTACTATTATAGAAAAAAAGATACTCATTTATCTAAAACTCCGGGGTTACATAACTTTATTAACTTGTACTATTCAAAAATTAAGAAGTATTTTATTTGAAATGCTAAAAATTACTCCTAAGGTATAAACCAGTAATAATCACCGGTATAACCCACTTCTTTAAAAAACAACTTCCATTCATCAACGTGCATTATGGTTTTAGCTGTCAACGCCCATTGCATCATTCGTTCTTTTTCTTCGTCGTTACGATATGCGTCAACAGTAATAAATGCTTTGCCTCGACTAACTCGCATAATTTCTTGTAACGCTTTAGCACACTCATCTCGTTCAAGGTTGTGCACTGTATTAATACTCATGACTACATCAAAACTATCGTCTGCAAACGGTAAAGCTTTAGCGTTACCAATTTCTAATAATTCTTTAACTTCAGGTTTTGCGTTTTCAATAGCATATTCTGATATATCTAATCCGGCGACTTCCATCTCTGGTAAAGTATTCAGTAGGTCATAAAGCATAAACCCCTTAGCACAACCCACATCTAATAAACTAGATGAATTATTTAAACCAAAATGGGCGATAAGATCGGGTATAACCGGTTGCCAAAATCGTGACATATAACTAAAACCGCCGTAACCATACAGGCGATCACCATCAAAAAAATCTTTACCATATTGACGAGCGATGGCTTTTACTTCATCACTCATTATTTCACTACGTCCTTGCGTATTTCGCTTACTTTTTGGGTAATTCTTTAAAAGATCAATTTCCATTTATCAAACCTTATGGATATAACTAGTTGCTTGTGTGGACAATGACGTTAAATTATCTTTAGTCCATTTAACTGTGCGCGCTAAGCCTTGTTCAAGACTTATTGTATCTTGCCACCCCAAAGTCGTTCTTAACTTTGTAGCATCTAACAAATAGGCAGCGTCTTTTCCGGGCCTGTCACCCACTATGTCGCATACATCATCAAATCGCACTTCAAGTGTGTCACAGATTTTTTGAACTAAACCTCGAATTGAAACCGTATCTAAAGTCGATATATGATAACACTCGCCTAATGTTCCTTTTTCACCAATTTTCAATGTGGCATCTGACACGTCATCGATATGAATAAACGAGCGTTCTGAATGCCCGCCACCATGTAATGGCAGCTTCTCACCGGTAAGAATAGAAATAACAGTTTTAGGTATAATTCGATATAATTGCTGACCTTCGCCATACACGTTCGCAGCTCGAGTACTGACAACTGGAAAGTTATGTACATCAAAAAATGTTTTCAAGCTCATATCGGCAGCAGCTCGTGAAACAGCATAAGGAGTACTTGGATTATAAACTTGCTCTTCTGACACAAATCCACTACAGCTTCCGTAGACTTCAGGCGTCGTAATATGAATATACTTTTCTAAATAATCTTTAAAACGTAAAAGATTATGCAGCTTGATCGTGGACACTGCATTTGTCATAAACCAGTGCTCAGGGAATTCCCAGCTTTGTCCTACCATGCTTTGCGCAGCAAAATTATATACATGAGATGGCTTTATTTTATCGAGTAAAACATCAATTTTTTCGAGATCTTGGTTAAGATCCAATTGATGGAACTGAAATCGTCCAGTTTTACTCCACAAATGTGGTGCTAAAGCGTTTATAGGTTCAAGAGAACGACTGATCCCAATCACCTCATACCCTAAATCTAATAAAAACTTGCAAAAACTCGATCCTGAAAATGAATTGCTACCAATAACAACTACTGAATTACTCATGCTCCCCCCTTTAATTTGTCATGCAGATATTGCATCAGCATATGCCCAACAATGACCTGTAAATCTTCTGAAATTTGCATATCATCAATATCAAAATGCAGAGGATAATCAGCCATAGCTTTCGCTTGACCACCAGAGAAACCTAATATAGCAAAAGTCGTCATGCCTATACTTTTCCCTTGTTCTATGGCGTTTAGAATATTGGGGGAATTTCCACTTCCGGATAAAACAATCAATAAGTCGCCACTATTGGCTTTAACCTTCAATTGATGAGAGTAAATATTGTCATATCCAATATCGTTACCTAAACATGTAAGTACTGCAGCATTTGCCGGGAGAGCCTCAATTCGTAAAGCATTACCATTAGGGTGAATGCCATAAGTAAAGTCATTAGCTAGATGAATAGCATTACCCGCGCTTCCGCCATTGCCGCATATGAACACTTGTTTTTTATTGGCTATCGCGTTTAGCATGTGTTCCGCTAATGGCTCTAATAACGCCCAATCAAATTGCTCGGTAGCAGTATTCAGTTTTGTCAGATAACCTTTAGCTAAATCAATCATGCTAAGCCTTTTTCTTCCATCCATTTGAGATTGTGAAATCGAGTTTCATCGACCAAACTTCCAGCCCGATGAGCAGCAATTATTTCATTAATGGCATCTTGTACTGTTTTCTTCGGTCTAAACCCAGTAGCGAGAAGTCGATCGGAATTAATTCGATAAGAGCGAGGGTCATTAGAAGGGGAAACAACTACTTCAGCATCAATATCTGCAGTCACCATATTGGCAATATCTAAGATAGAGATATTTTCGAAACCGGCATTAAAAACCCCTGTATGTTGAGGGTTTTCTAACAAGAATATGTATAAGTCTGTAATATCATCCATATGGATATTTGGTCGTTTTTGGTCACCTCCGAATACGGTAATTCTCTTATTAGTTAACGCTTGCATAGTTAACATATTCACGGCGACATCTAAACGCATTCGAGGAGAAATTCCACATACAGTGGCTGGTCTAACGGCTTGAACCACCATGTCATTTTCATAACTTAATATGACTCTTTCCGCTACCATCTTTGTTTTGTTATATTCAGAAATTGGTTCAAGTACCAAGTCTTCAGTGACCTGCTCTTCTTCTTTGACCCCATACACACTTCCAGATGAGGCGTAAACAAAATGATTCACCCCTTCCCGCTTGGCTCTATCTGCAAGCTGCATAGTTGCTAAGGCACTTACTTCCCATGTCAACTTAGGATTTAAGTCACCACATGGATCATTAGCAATTGAAGCTAAATGAACTATTGCATCAATCCCTTTTAGCGGAATACTCGCCGTATCTCTCACATCATGTTTGATTACATTTAGATTTTTATGTTCAGGCAAAAAGTTACCAAACCATTGGGTATCCAGTGCAACAACCTGGTATCCCTTATTTAATAGTTTGGGGACTAAGACAGTTCCTTTATAACCACACGCACCTGTTACTAATACTTTCATAATTTATTACTCTTATTCTTGCATGAGTTAATTTAACTACTAACTCAAGACTTTACAGTAGATAACTTTTTAGTTAACAAACCTTTAAATTCGTCAATAATCGCAAATTCATCTAATTCCCAGCATATTTTTTGAAATTCACTACTAAATGAAAACTGTTCTCCTTTTTGTATTCCTTGTCTGTCTTTTAGAAATTCCTCACTGCTACACCATTGACTATTTTCAATGATGTGAGTCATCATAAAATCACAATTTTTGGACAATAACATTAAGCCACACGAGGGACCTGATGAAACAGAAGCATTGAAAAATGCAGCTTCATATAATGCCATCCTGATAGCGATATCAAATGAGGCTACCGGGCATTCAACAACATCACTCCAGCCAATACTTTTTTCTAAAGCCTTATTAGTATCTCGCACAACAACTACTTTCATATTTTGATTTAAACATAAACGAGATATATGTTCGTAAATATTTAAGCTAGTATTTCTAGAATTCTGATGACCATATTCTCTTAAGGAAATCGTAACAAATGGCTCATTTATATTGTTCGCTAATAAAAACTGGTTCACGTATATACGTGCTTGTTTCGTGGCCTCTAT
>NZ_JBPOFP010000208.1:0-4091 GCF_051252315.1 Paraglaciecola sp.
GTTTAAGAGGCAGTCAATAATGTGAAGCTTATTTAATTGTGATATCACAATCACTCTTACATCAAATATGGAATGAATTGCAATATTGACGAAAGTACAAGAAACCAACAACTCAACGATTCGTCTACAATACGTCTACATTTTAATTTTTTGATTTTAAATGATAGTGAATACTATCGCTTGAAGTAATGGTGCCCGGGGCCGGACTTGATAAAGAACCCCAAAACACTGTTATTTATAGACTTATCTAACATTAAGTTAAACTTATAGCACCACATGTAGCACCACAATGACTCGTTAGAAATATATCCCTAATAAGGATTACATTTAAATTAAACACATAGAATATTTAAAATATATTAACCAGTAACTGTTAACTAGAATGTTACTCAAATTTAAAATCATTAAATTTCTTCTTAAAAACAGATATGTCTGAAAGGGATCGAATAACGGACGGTCACTTTGGATTCGTTTTTTGGAAAAAATGAGTTTACACTACGAGACACGTTCAACGTCCCGCCAGTTTCTCCTCTCTCTTTTAAGAAGCAAGGGCATGAATATATTCAGAATAGAAGAACACCTTAATCGGTGCTATATCTATTTGTGCAATCCAATTGTGTCACTTTAGCTTAAGCTACATTTCTTTCATATACAAACTGAACTACTGGTTGTAATACAGTTGCCAAATCATCTGATTGATAAATTACCGCTGCTAGAGCCTCCACCATTATCTCGACATTGTTGAATTTCCCACCTAAAGTAGGGTTAATTTCAAGAAGTTTCTGACGAATGTAACGCTGTAATGAATGCTTAAGCAGCTTACCAGGAAAGTCGTGGGTCAAGTCTCCAGTTGATTCAAAGTTCGCCTCATAGAACTCTTCCACATCTTGCTCTGTTACATCAGCAGGTAAGAGATTGGCAATTAACTCTTCTATCTTCTCCCTACAAAGAGTCCAGTTGTTCTGCTCACACAGAAAGGCATCACTCCAAGTTTCCGTGACGTCTTCTCGCCTATGATTGGTCATATACCTTTGATAGTAGAAAAGAACCTTAATCAACGTCTCGGTGGAATTAGCCACTTCACGACTAAAATCTTCAAGACTAAATGCTTGTTTGGCATCCTGAAATCTACATTTCAATACAAATTGCAACGAACGACTAATCACATCTTCACAAATGAAATAGTTTTCAATGGAGTATCTACTTAAGCCAACCAACCTATCATCCTCAATACCCATATCATTAAAGTCTTTATCAACAATAAAAATTGAATTATTGGTTTCAAACTCACGGAGAAAGTCTCTAATTGGCCCCTTTCCTCCTGAATGAATTACGTCGAAGTCTGCGTCAGCCAACGCTATTGATAAAAACGAATCGTAAATTGGGACATCGTCACTTCCCTCCACTACTACAAATGACAATAATTTTTGACGCTTGATTCTTCTAAAGTTCTCTTCTGGCGTGTATTTCCTTATAGACGACATTAAACTAAATCCTCCAAATCAATTTCTGTTGCCCCTCTGGCGTAAATTGAAGGAGAATGTGTAGCGACGATTATTTGAGACTTTGGTGATAACTTTATGATTGAGGGAAGTATCATTCTTTGCCAATCAAGGTGCAAAGATAACTCTGGCTCATCAGCAACGAAAACAGCACCCTCAATACTACTAAGAGCTGCTTTACCCAAAATGGACAAGATATGCTTCTCCCCAGAAGATAAGTCTGACAACCGAATTTTCCTAGTTCCTGATATAACATGGAACCGCCCATCCTCAGATAAGGAAAACTCTTTTTTCCCAGCTAGATAAAGGTTAACCTCTTTTTTGTAGTCTACAAACGCTTTCGACAGCAAGCTTTTCTCTTCCTGCATCTTCTCAACATCTTTAACCACCGATAGGAAACGGTCGTGTATATGGGTCATTGAAAAGAAGTTGAAATAAGAGTCATTAAATCTGTCGAAAGCTTCAGTCTTCTTTTTATTATTTGATTTTTCATCACCTTTAATTGATTGAAGGGCCTCATAGTCTCGTTTGACACTTATATTCAAATTTCTCCAGGTTCCAAAATGCTCTTTTATCTTTTCCTCGGGCACATCAATACCAACATCTCGCAACTTTCTAATAAAAGCATCTACATCTACATCGACCTCTTGCACTTGAGACTTCATTGCAGTCGAAACCTTCCTGAAAGCATTGGACACTTGTTTAATAGCGCTGCCGTCCATCATAACTTTTTCAATTAATTTGGATTTCAAGTTCTCAAGTTTATTGGTAAGAATCTTACGGTTCTCATTCGCTTGACTCACAAACTGACGCTGCAAGTTATTCAGAACCCTTACGCTTGGGTCCATTATTTCAGCAATTTGAGTTTGAGATATTTTTCGATGCCTCAACTGTGCATAAAGATAATCATCTCTATCTCTAGCACCAAAAAGTTCAGAATCATGCATTCTCAACAAAGGAACGTGAGTAAGATTTAGAGGTGCATTTAGCTTTTGTTTTAGCGTCTCAACCTGCTCTCCATATTTTTCGTGAATTCTCTCTGAGTCTTCACTCTGGCGAACTAAAAATGGTTTCGATTTTTCCTCTCCATCCAATTGATACGTTAACTTATTTATGCCCCTCCTATTTTCTATGCCTCGCTCTCTCGTTAGAGTGAAAAACTTTTCAGCCCTTCGCATGCCAGACTTAGCTAATAGTATTGATATTCTTTCAAAGCCCGTTTGAGCTAGTGAATCAAGCTCAATATTTAGACTATTCACAATCAAGTTAATAATCGTCGTTTTACCCGTACCATTACCTCCATAGATACAGTTACACCCTTCAGATAGGTCAATTCGATAGTCGTTGCCTTTTTCAAACAAACCTTCTATCGAAACCCTTCTAATGTAATAATCCATTTTTTATCCTCATTGTTTTTATTCTGTCCAACCCCTTGGACACCAGAGTTGCCCTGTAACTCTGGTGTAACGTTTTAATACAACTCTAATTGAAGCATCAAACCACACTACCTAAATGTAACTCCTTCATTTAAATACATTTCTCATATAATTTCACCCATTTAATGGAAAAACTTAGGGACTTAAGACTGCGTTCCCTTTTATCACTTCCTGTGTCACTCTCTCGCACCATTTTAAGATTTTATATTACCCAACTTACACCTAGTACTTTTGTTGCTGATTCTGTAGCTTGTTTAGTGATATAAACAAGTAGAACGGCCGCTTGAACTCACCACACATACGCGAAGTTCAAGTTTCTAATAAAACTATATATTCAAAGCAGCCAAAGGGAGATTGAACGATCTTGATAATTATCTTTCGTGAGCTACATTTATATTTAAAAAAACTCATGGACGAACATATGCCCCCCCCACCTGTAATACTCGTCAAAACGTGGCTTCAACTTCTTCAATCAGACATGGAACAAGAAGCTAAAATAGAAGTTGAAAACAAGATTATAAGTACTTTCGGTAGTATTGAGATTGCCATCATTTATATGAGTGAAGGTATAGAGTAACAAAATGATAACTCTACAACTTGGGATATTATGAAGTTTAACTTCACACATTTTAAATGATACTGGTGAGGGGATTACCTTAAAAATTACGATAAAAGTGCAAATATTTGCACTCTGTTTCCACTAACTTTAGCTAAGTGAAAATCCGTAACGCCATGTTTTAATTTAGGTTAATTCCAAAGTTTGCACTATTTGCACTTTTTGCACACTAAAACAATCACCCTGTAACTAACTCCCCTCGCCCCTTTGCAATCAAGACAACGCGGCTTACAGTAAGATGGGGTAAATATTGAGTTTAGGCCTTAGCTGAACTGTATTAGATATATTGCTAAAACAACTCAAAGTAGCATTTATTTGATCCCCCCCCCTAAAAAATACAGCGGTCATAAAAACGTGGCTAAATAGGCGGTGTCCCTAATAAATAGCTCTGATTTTTGTATACCCCCCATACCTATAATTACTCATACTTAAATGGGTTTTCTCATTTTCAAAACGTCTTATATAAAAATGTACCTAAGTTGGCGGTGTCATGTAGGTGTTATCTGAACTATTGAGGCCCCGTGCCTAACTCATAAT
>NZ_JBPOFP010000209.1:0-3830 GCF_051252315.1 Paraglaciecola sp.
AGTTGCTGATTTATAAATTGATCAAAATGTTCGCCTAATGTTACGCTTGTATTCTTAGCCATAATGTAAAACCTTTGCAGTACCAATATATATTGGATTATGGTATAAAAAATATAACAAGGCAATTAAACGGACAATGATCTTCCCCCAGTTTAGTGGACACTTCCTCATCACACTGAGGAGGCTAATATGCCCAAGTATACCCAACCAAGAAAGATATAGTTTTGCCCTGTAGATTTTAAAACTAAAGCAGTCAAACTAAGCTTAAGAGACGATGTCTTCATCTAAAACGATATGAAAATTCAACAAATCGAAGAAAATAACTGGAGTGGCATCTTAGGTATTCAAAATGAAGCCTACCAAGACGTTGCGCCAGAAGAGTTAGATGTACTCAAGTCTAAACAATCTGCATCACCAGAAACTTGTTTTGTCTGCGTGTCAAATCAGGGGGATTTTTTAGGTTATTTATTGGCCCATCCATGGAGTGGGGCTAAACCGCCCAAGTTATTTGAGCTTCTGCCACATATTGAAAATAGCGATTCATTATACCTCCATGATATGGCAGTTAGTTCTAGCTCAAAGGGGTTAGGTATAGGTCGCTTAATGATGGCAGAACTAATAAAAATTGCTTTACAAAAGGGATTCAAAAAAATAACTCTTGTTGCTGTACAAGGCGCTGATAGTTATTGGTCATTGCTAGACTTCAAAGAAGTTTCAGGGGTTAATGTTTCCCCAAGTTATGGTGAAAAAGCGATGTTAATGGAAAAGGTATTAATGGCATAACAAAGCCGCGTACCGTAACAGCAGTCCTTCCTGCAATTAATGGTAATGCCAAACCACGGTTTTATCATTCCAGCTATTGGCTTTATCTTCATCGGCATGAAGCAGCACATGAATATAATTACTCATTGCTTTGTCCTGAAAAAGTGTCAATACCACATAGAAATGACAGATGAACACAGCGCCAAACACAATGGTAATAAGGATTATCAATTAAACTAATTTAGCTTCGACGTGACTGAGGCTACATCACCGTCTTTGGTTGATTAGGTGGAGTTGGCTTTCATCAGACTGACTGAGTCTACAAAATAGCCTCGGGCATAAGATTGACGAATTAAATCATGGTGCGTATATTATATTTAATAATACAATTTAGTGCTGGTTTGAAAATTGTATCTCATTTTATATATCATCAGACGTCCTTTAAGTTTGTATTGCAAAATATATACAAGCCAAATATTAGGTTAAACAAGTTCGTCTACTTATTACATTAAGGAAATCGAAATATGTTTATACCTCGTTTTAATCCTCTTGGTGTCACTTTATTACTCATTTTAATGAGTAGTTGTGTACCGTCTTCAAAATTAAAACCTGAAAGTTCGAGCATGGTTCCTGAGGTAAATACATCATTACCACATGTGGAGCGACACCCAGACGGAATACCTATACCCACTTTGTTAGCGAAGCGGGGGGAGATGATGGTCGAAGACGATTGTAGTGTGGATCGCAGGCGAGGTTTGGGGTTTTGGAGTCTATCCGTAGATGAGCCAAACGTTTGCCGTGTAACTCATGATATTGAACGTAAACCCATCCATGTACCTATCGCATCCTATCGTCTCCCAGATCATGAAAATGTGATTGTAGAGGTGACGTTTCGCTGGGGAGAACCTTTGGGGGGAAAATACAATGCACAGGTTTTAGGAATATTTTCAGATCTACGTCCTAATACAATTAAAGGGCACAAAATAGAGTCGTGGATCAGTGGCAGCGATCGTTTCACTAAACCAGGGTTAGCCTTCACCAGCTCAATCAACCCAAAAGTGACCATGGACGAACAACCGTTTGATACTTTGAGAGCAAACACCTGGTACACGGCTGTTTTAGAAGTTGTGGGTAATGAGGCGTTGTTGCGCATGGGAGATAGAGTGGCATACGTTGATCTACCTAGAATTGCTGGGCCTAAGAATAAAATCACCTTGATATTTGGCACCACCTGGCACGAAATCAAAAATGTACGTATTTGGCATGCAACGGCAAACCCCAAGTGGAATGAATTAAAAGATTCTGCTCTTAAGTCACGAGAAGCGTTTACTCAGGGGCCGTTTTCGTACTAAATAACCATTACTGTCAATTAACCGAACTAAGTGTTTCTGCGTTTAGTGAGCGATGTGTAATCTCTCTCTTTGATAAGGTAACTGTATTCATAGTGCCCACCGATTTGACGGAGGCATTTACTCTTTTTTATGCTCAGGTACCTGGGCGCTTTTTAATTACTATGTAATCAGTTGCCGTAACATTTTTTATGCTTAAAACTAATCGAAACACCAAGTTGCCTTAAGTGCATTTGGTGAATGTTATATATAAAATTGTAGTTTTTGGTGGTTCTGAGCTCATTAGTTTTAGGTGAATCGCCGGATTTCAAGCTTAAAAAACTGTTTGGTTTGAATCAAATCCTGGGCTAGTAAAGCTTAGGTAAATTTGTTACTAATAAACGCGAATTCTGTACACGCCGCGCCTCTCAATAACGCTATTTTTTCCCCTAAACCTTGTAGGCGCTCATGTTGAGAGAACAGTTAACGAAAAATGGTCAATGATGAAATTAAATAGATTGAGTATATTTATTGTTTTGCTGGTGATGCCTTTGATGGCAAACGCAGAGCAATGCATGAACCATTTCACAATGCATGAACTGGAAATATTAAAAGAAGAAAAGTTTGAAATTGACTCTGTTAAAAACAGAAATAATACCGCTCTTAAATTATTTTCCTGTCTTGGATATCCAGACCCTAAAATACGGGACGGTATTGTTTATGAGGCAATGAGTTATTGGTTACGTAACGACTTACTAAAGCCAAATACAATCAAATTAATGTTTGATTCGCTGACCAAAACGCTAAGTAAAGCCAATCAAGACTCAAACAATTTTACCCAGCCGTTTGCTGCGTTAGTTTTTTCTGAAGTTATTCGTGTTGACCGTCTAATGCCTTACCTTTCTGATAAAGAGCGTCAAAAGGCGGTGGATGTATCAACAGAGTATATGCGTAATATCCAAGACTACCGCGGGTTTGATGATACCTTTGGGTGGCGCCATGCTGTTGCTCATACCGCAGATGTGTTTTTACAACTATCGCTCAATAAACAGATTTCAAGATCACAATTAGCTCAGTTGTTAAGTGCACTAAAAACCCAGGTTTCGCCGCAAAATTCACATTTTTATACATACGGTGAACCTAAACGATTGGCGACTGCATTTGTCTATATTATCCTACGAGCAGAACAAACAGAGCAGGGAATTCTTAGCTTTTTTGATTACCTTGGTAACCCTGCTCCTTTTGATAATTGGCGCAGCGTTTATCAGAGTCAAAAGGGCTTAGCTAAGCTACATAATACTCGCAACTTCGTTTACAGTGTTTTGGCTATAACAGGGCAAAGCCAAAATCCAAAGTTAAAGGCGATACAACCTATGCTTATAAGGATTATCAAACAGTTAGGGTAGCAGACTCAATCATTCATCATGTTGATAATAAGACGTTGGGTTTAACACTAAATTTAGTTAAAAAAGGAGTTTGAAATGAAATATATATTTGTAGTCTTTTGTATTTTTATCATCTCAAGTTTTTGTGTGAAAGCGGCTGACTTGGTTAGTGCGCAACAACCCGTCCTTGCAGATTATAGCGAGGGTGAAAAATGGGTTTGGAAATATAAGGGCGTCACTACAACAGGTATTGTGCGCGCCGATGGAAAAGACACTAAAGAGATAATAAAACAAAATGGTGTGCTTAGTTTGCTGACCGCTAATGGTGTTATTCCTTTAACAAATATTGTTGAAC
>NZ_JBPOFP010000210.1:0-3784 GCF_051252315.1 Paraglaciecola sp.
TCAAAAGACTAAATGTCCACTAAAAAACAAGTGGACACTTAAATAAAGATACTAGGTGTAATGGCCGTACGCTTACTATTGTTATTACTTCTTCTTACTCTTATTAAGTCCTAAAAGAAGGACATCTATTATTATCCTCAAAGATATCTTCATGTAGTGGTCAATGCAAAATGTGCAACAGTAAAACACCCATAGAAACATTACTTGATGGTAAACAGATTGTGACTGAAAAGAATTTAGCTCAAATCTAACCTGACGGCACTGATTGATAAATGGGTAAGTGTCAGATCAAGTCTTAACTAGTACAAATATAGGCATTTTAAAACTCACCACCTCGAAACTAATTGCCAGGGTGGTGAATTATCGTTACTTAACTTTGAGCCTCACTTGATTTACCTAAACCTTTCATCAGCACATCAAACATCAATCCAGCGAAGCCTTTTGCAACAGCCTCATTAGAAAGAAGTTTCATCGCCATATCGTTATGAATGTCCATACTTTCAATAACGGCATTGTTGATTGAGCTCGGAAACTCGCCCAGCATTGCTTGTTCTTTGGTATTACTACGCAGTTGATCCATTACCGTATCATTTTCAGAGATTTTTCCTGCAATAGTATTGGCATAATTGAGCATATCATTTTCAGACAAACCATCTTCAATAAACAAATCGTTCATTCGGTTTATTATCTCGTTTAATAACTCAGTTTTTGGATCTTTCGGTACTGCGCCACTTCCTTCTTTTGTGAGTGGTAGTGTTGGCGTAGGTTCTCCAATTTGATAACCCAATTGAATATCTGCTTCTCGTTGCTCGTGCAAGCGGTAATGGGTCATTACTACATCAGTCAAATCAACATCATCTTCAACAATATCAAGTCGTAAAAGTGGGTGTAGATGTTTGGCGAAGATACTCAATTTTTCTAGTTCATAATCATCAAAATTGACGATCTGAGAAGTAAACTCGTAGTAACGATAAAAAGAGATTAAATCCTTTTTAAACACTTCCAGAATGTCTCTCGCTTCTTTGGCCTGTTTAACACTGTTTTCGGCAAACTTAATCGCTTTATCATTCTTAACTATCTTTGCTTTAGATAAATCAGCTTGTGCTGACTCAAGCACCAGTGTTGCTTCTTTATAGCGAAGCGTGAAACGATCTACGGCAGGTTTACATAGGTTCGCTAATTTAGCTTGGTTAGCTTTTTTGTTGTTATACGCCTCAACAAACGCTTCAACCTCAAACCATTTATAAATATCAACCTTGTTAAGCTTTTTCATTAGCTCATAAACGATATTAGGATCAGAAACGCCTGTTAGTTCTGCCGTTTGAAAGTAAACTTTAAACTCAGCTAAAACCTCTTCTGGATCATTTACAAAATCAAGCACAAAGGTCTTATCTTTGCCTTTATATGTTCGATTTAGTCTTGATAGGGTTTGAATACATTCAACGCCTTTAAGTGGCTTGTCCACATACATAGCGACAAGTTTAGGTTGGTCAAATCCTGTTTGAAATTTATTGGCCACTAACATCACTTGATAATCGGCAGTGTCAAATGCTTTACGCATATCACGACCACGCAAGTTAGGGTTCATATTGTTTTCAGTAAAAGGGTGATCGGGTAAATCAGGATCATTTACTTCCCCTGAAAATGCCACCATTGCATTCACGTTGTTATAACCTTTATCTTGAACATATTTTTCAAACGCTACTTTGTAGCGCACCGCTTCTAAACGGCTACTCGTAACAACCATTGCTTTTGCTTCACCGCCTAACAAATGCTTAATTTTGTCGTTGAAATGCTCAACAATGGTTTCCACTTTTTGTGCAATATTATAAGGGTGTAAACGAACCCACTTCGCCATTTTTGAAGCGGCTTTCTTACTATCTACTTCTTGATCTGAATCGAGGTTGTCGTGCGCTAATTGGTAAGCAACTCGGTAACTGGTGTAATTTTGTAATACATCCAGAATAAACCCTTCTTCAATGGCTTGGCGCATAGAGTAAACGTGAAAAGGTAACGGCTTATTAGTATCACTTGCTGGCTCATCAGCATCAGGTTTACGACCAAATAATTCTAATGTTTTAGATTTAGGTGTTGCGGTAAAAGCAAAATAACTAATATTATTTGAGCCTTTACGAGCTTCCAGCGATAAGCGCAGCATATCTTCACTCGACAACTCTACTTCGCCGCTGGCGCTCTCTTCATTCCCATCAAGTTTTTCTGCCATAAGCACTTCACGTAATTTTCGTGCGGTTGTGCCTGTTTGACTTGAATGCGCTTCATCAGCTATTACCGCAAAGCTTCTCCCTGCAAGAGTCGAGTCTTTACGGATCGCTTCTAATACGTGAGGGAAGGTTTGAATCGTTACAATAATGATAGAGGTGCTGGCTTTCAGTTCACCTGCTAATTGGCTTGATTTACTGCCTTGTGCTTCTTCTCTATTAACACGAGCAATCATACCTTCGTTATGGTCAAACTGATAAATAGTATCTTGTAACTGACTATCTAAAACCGTTCTGTCTGTAATCACAATTACAGAGTCAAAAACCTTATCACCAGCGGTTTTATTTAATTTAGGGTGATCAGTGTAATAATGTTTTGAAGCAAGTTGATGCGATAGCCACGCAATCGAGTTTGATTTACCCGAACCAGCACTGTGTTGAATAAGGTACTTTTCACCTGTTCCTTCACTATCAACGGTATTGAGTAACTTTGAAACAACTGACCATTGATGATAGCGAGGGAATATCATAGTTTCTTTAACTTTGATTGAACCGTCCAACTGCTCTTCATCTTTTACTTCAAGATGAATATAACGACTTAAAATCAGAAGTAAATTGTCTTTTTGGAAAATTTCATCCCAAAGGTAAGACGTTGCATAACTGTCTGAACCATCAGCCGATAAAGGCGGAATATCATTGCCTTGGCCACCTTCAGCCGTTCCTTGGTCAAACGGTAAGAAGAAGGTCTTTTTGCCGCTTAAATTAGTGGTCATTGCCACATTGTATTGACTCACTGCAAAGTGAACCAATGCACCACGTTTAAAGGTTAATAATGGCTCTGGCTTTTTAGTTTTAGGATCTTTTGGTTGCCTGTCCTTCATATACTGAATTTTAGCGTTATTGATTGATTGTTTAAACTCTGATTTAAGCTCACAAGTCGCTACGGGAATACCATTTACGAATAGGGTTAAGTCTAACCGACCATCATAACCATTTGGCGAATAAACCAGTTCTGGTACAACTCGCAGTATGTTTTGTTCGTATTTAACCGTTGCTGTTGGGTTTAAGTCGTGATCAGGCTTAAAGCTACATAGATCAAACTTAGCACCACGATTATTTACTTTGTTTCGTAATACCCACAAAGTTCCTTCATTTTTTAACTCTTGCTCTAATGATTTGAGCAGTGCATCAGCCGTAGCTGTTGGGTTTCTATCTGTCTCTGGAAAATGCTGCGCTAATTTATCCCACTGTTCAGGTTGTGTTGCCTTAATAAAAGCAATGACATCTTCTGGGTAAAGGGCTAATGCTTTATTGTATTTATTCGACTGACCTAATAACCAGCCTTGAGACTGCATTTGATCTAATATATCGTCTTGAAAGATTTTCTCTTGTGCTGCGTCTGACATTTCTATCCCTTGATTAAATAGTTTTAGTGAGTTGGTATTTTTGCTCTCTTTTTTTGAAAGCCTCATTACCACCTTCTAATATTTCACAAATATGTTCCCTAATACCTTTAGACAGAAGCACCGTGTTTTAAGAAGAATATTTAGTTTTTGAATGTTCAA
>NZ_JBPOFP010000211.1:0-3783 GCF_051252315.1 Paraglaciecola sp.
GTTTAATGGTTTGAAATAACTAAGTCACACAAAATAAACACCTAGTTAATTAGAGTATTTTATGGAATCCCAACGCAGTTTTATATTAATTGCCTTAGCTTTTGTCTCTTTCATGTTATGGCAACAGTGGCAAGTAGATTATGGTCCAAAACCGGTTGAAGCAGCACCTGCTGTTTCACAAAATAGTACTGACGGTAATGCTGCTGATGTACCTCAAGCTACGTCTAACGGACAAAGCTTTGTCCCGAGTACAGAACAACAAGCTGGAAAAGTTATATCTGTTACTACCGATTCTCATATATTAAGTATTAATACTGTGGGAGGTGATGTTGTTTCAGCAAACCTAGCAAAATATCCAGTTGAACAAAATTCACCTGAACCTTATAGCTTGTTGAGACCTAGTGGAATAGAGTTATTTATTGCACAAAGTGGTCTTATTGGAAAAGATGGTCCCGATGGCAGTAAAGCAGGGCGCCCTACTTATACAACCACTCAAGATAATTATACTTTGGAGGGCGAAACCCTCACCGTGCCACTTAGTTTGGTAACTGTTGACGGCCTTAAAATTACCAAAAACTTTGTATTCACCAAAAACAGTCACAAAATTGATGTGAGTTACATAGTTGAAAACAACAGTAGTGATACAAAACAACTACAACAGTATGCTCAACTGAAACAAAGCATGTTAAAAGAAGACGGCAGTATGTTTATGCCAACCTATCGCGGTGCAGCAATTGCTACTGAAGAAAATGGCTATGAAAAATATGGCTTTGACGACATGGCAGATAGAAACCTGAAAGAAACTACACCTGCTGGTTGGGCTGCAATGATTGAGCATTACTTTGTTTCTGCATGGGTTCCACCACAAAACGAAACAAACAACTTATATAGCCGAGTATTACAAGATACTAATGGCGTAATAGGGTTTACAGGTCAATCAATTAACATTAATGCTGGTGAAACAGCACAAATCAATAGTGTCTTATATTTAGGACCTAAAGATCAGGATGTCCTAGCCAATATCGCGACAAAATTAGATTTAACCGTAGATTACGGCTTTTTATTTATGATTTCTCAACCACTATTCACCTTCTTGAAATTTATTCATAGCTTGGTAGGAAACTGGGGCTTCGCCATAATATTGATCACTATTGTGGTTAAAGGTGCTATGTACCCATTAACCAAAAAACAATATGAATCAATGGCAAAAATGCGGGCTCTAAAGCCTAAAATGGATGCCCTTAAAGAACGTTATGGTGACGATAAGCAAAAAATGCAGCAAGCCATGATGAAGATGTACAAAGAAGACAAAGTCAATCCAATGGGAGGGTGCTTTCCTTTATTACTACAAATGCCAATTTTCTTAGCTTTATACTGGGTATTATTGGAAAGTGTTGAAATAAGACATGCTGACTTTATTTTCTGGATAACAGACTTAAGTTCTAAAGACCCGTTCTTTGTTTTACCTGTATTAACAGGTGTCAGCATGTATTTACTGCAAAAACTTCAACCAATGACAATGACAGACCCTATGCAACAAAAAATCATGCAGTTCATGCCTGTTGCTATGAGTCTATTCTTCTTTATTTTCCCAGCAGGATTAGTATTGTACTGGTTAATCAGTAACATCATTACGTTAATCCAAGCTAAGTTTATCTACGCCTCTATGGAAAAACGTGGATTACAAACTAAATAAATAGAATAATCAAAAGCCCGTTTTATAGCTAAATTTGGTTATAAAGCGGGCTTTTTTGTGCATACAATACAATCATCAAATTATTTACCTAGGGATTACAATTATGCCTTCTTTAGACATAGTGTCAGAAATTGACTTAGTAGAAGTTAAAAATGCCGTTGATAACGCCAGCAGAGAACTAACAACACGTTTCGATTTTAGAGGTGTAGAAGCATCTTTTAGTTATGCAGACGAAATTGTAACTTTAAAAGCGGAAGGTGACTTTCAAATTAAACAAATGATGGATATGTTACGTACTGCCTGCGCAAAACGTGGAGTAAGTAATGCAGCGCTTGATCCTCAAGACTTAGATATAACAGGCAAAACTCACAAAAAGTCGGTTAAATTTAAACAAGGCATCGAACAACCGATTGCTAAAAAACTCATTAAAAAAATCAAAGATGCCAAGTTAAAAGTTCAAGCTCAAATCCAAGGTGACCAAGTACGTGTCACTGGAAAAAAACGAGACGATCTACAAAAAGTAATCGCATTAGCTAAAGATGCTGATTTAGAACAACCTTTGCAATTTATCAACTTTAGAGACTAACAACTCATGACATCAAACGGGTTAATTGACCAACAAGAAACCATTGTTGCCCAAGCCACAGCTCCGGGTAAAGGTGGTGTAGGAATAATCCGTGTTTCCGGTCATTTAGCCAGCGCAGTTGCAAAAGCCATTTTGGGAAAAGTTCCAGAAACACGACATGCAGAGTACTTAACCTTTTCTGATGAAAATGGCGAAACTATCGATCAAGGTATAGCCATATTTTTTAAAAATCCTCATTCTTTTACCGGTGAAGATGTTCTTGAACTACAAGGTCATGGTGGTCAAGTCGTATTAGATATGTTGCTAAAAAGCATATTAAAACTACCAAAAATTAGAATTGCTAAACCTGGTGAATTTAGTGAACGAGCATTCTTAAATGACAAATTAGATCTTGCTCAAGCAGAAGCAATAGCCGATTTAATTGATGCAAGTTCTGAACAAGCTGCAAAAGGAGCATTGCGTTCTTTACAAGGTGCTTTTTCTAAGAACATTAATAATTTAGTTGAGCTTGTTATTCATTTACGAATGTACGTTGAAGCGGCCATCGATTTTCCTGATGAAGAAATCGATTTTCTAAGTGATGGTAAAATACAGAAAGATCTGAATAGTATTATTCAAGCTTTTGAATCATTACGTCAAGAAACTAAACAAGGTGCCCTTCTAAGAGAGGGTATGCGCGTGGTGATTGCTGGAAAGCCTAATGCGGGTAAATCTAGTCTATTAAATGCGCTTGCTGGTAAAGAAACCGCAATTGTTACAGACATTGCTGGAACCACTCGTGATGTTTTAAAAGAGCATATTCATTTAGATGGTATGCCATTACATATTATTGATACAGCTGGGCTAAGAGACAGCCCAGACAAAGTTGAAAAAATAGGTATTGAACGGGCTTGGCAAGAAATTCGAGAAGCAGACCGTGTTTTATTTATGTTGGACAGTACTGAATCATCTGAAACTCACCCAGAAAAAATTTGGCCAGAATTTTACCAACAGTTGCCAAAAAATATTGGTTTAACAGTAATCCGTAACAAAATTGATTTATCTGCAGAATCAAGCGGCATTGACAATAGTGGTGAGTATCCCGTAATTGCATTATCAGCAAGTAATCAACAAGGTATTACTCATCTAACCGGTCACCTTAAAGAATGTATGGGATTTAATGCAAACTCAGAAGGCCAGTTTATTGCGCGTCGTAGACATTTAGATGCTATAGACAGAGCTGCAGAACATTTATATTTAGGTAAACAACAATTAGAAGACCATCTAGCCGGAGAATTATTAGCTGAAGAGTTACGTTTAACGCAACAACATTTAAACGAAATTACTGGTGAATTTAGTTCTGACGATTTACTAAGTAAAATATTTTCGTCTTTTTGTATTGGAAAGTAGACATGGCCAAGTTTGAAATAATAGTAGGTAGTGTGCTTGGTGCCAGTGAATATGTTGCTGATGCACTACAAGAAGTGTTAGAAACGCAAAACCACCAAGCTAACATCCATCT
>NZ_JBPOFP010000212.1:0-3774 GCF_051252315.1 Paraglaciecola sp.
TCTGGTTACTTTCGCTCCCAGTTATTCAGAACAGGTTTTACATCCCCAAATTATAGGCTAGGGATAAAGTGTGTTGCGTTTGCTTTAGTAACTGTGTTACTGGTAGATGGTGTAAAATTAGCCATTTTAAAAACCTCAAATATAAATTAAATTAACGTACTCGACCATCGGCGTATGCCTGTCGAATTTCTGATGCCAATGCAGCGTACCGCTCAGGGTCTTTCTGCATCAACTCAACAATATCAGCTCTGCGATAGACTTTCTTTGTTGCTCTTTCCCCACTACCTTTAGCACTGCCTGTTGAGGCTGACCGTACAGATTGCTTACGAGCTGTTGAGCTTGTCTTCTTCATATCAGAAACAATGTTTTGGCGTTCCTTCCATAAAGAGAATAACTCATCGGCACTATCATAATCGTACTCTTGGTCTGCTTTTTGTAGCATGGATGTTCTTACTTTACTTTTTCCAATCCATTCGATAAACGAGTTGTCTGCAAGGATGGTAGTAAATTCTGGATGTTGAGATTTAAGCTTGGCAACCGTGTCTTGCTTCTTAAGCTCTACAGCCATGTCTCTACTTTGTTTTACTGAAGGATGATTCTCCAGCATCCGACTAACAGCAGCTTTAGGATTTTCAAAGAAGTCTAATTCGTCTAAATCGTCTTGAGCTTCGGGCTGTTGTTGTTGTACAGTTTGTGACCGTATGAAATCATCAACTACTTTACGTAATTCACCTACTTCCTGTGATTGCTTGCCTAGAAGCTTTTCAGCATTCTGGTGCATAGCAACGATGTCTTTAACTTCCTTACCTTGATACTTCTCAGGAATATCGTCTTCTTCTTCCTGTTCAGCTTTAGGTTTTTCTTTTACGTAATCTTCGTACTTAGTCTGTTGAGGTTGTTCCTCGGGAGGAGTTTCATCAAACGTCTCGTACTTAGTTTCTTCGTTGTAATCTTCTGGACGACTGTTATCTGCCATATTGTATTCTCCGTACTTTTAAAGTATTGTGGATTTTAAAATGTCTAGTGTCTTAATTCTTTGTAGCCCACCAAAAATAAGGTTAACTAGACGTTAGTGCTCGCTGATTCGTGACCCTGTTCAATAAATTGTTCAAGATTAAGTATCATGCGAATAATGGAAAGTTCACCTTGTACTTTGTAAAGGTCTTTCTCACTGCTTAAATAACCTATATCATAGGCAGATTGACGGTCTTCTAGTTCTTCTAAAAGCTGCAACCAACCTGCGCTACGAAATAAGTCAAAGTAATTGTTATAGTATAATTCTTCTTCTTTTGTCATGTTGCCCTCCTCGGCATGACGTTATATATACTATATAGTATAACACATATTTTACCAAATGTCAAGCTTTATTTTGCTTTTTAAGACTTTCTATACCATCTAAGGGTGAAGACATAGTCTTAGCAGGCTGTTCAGGCTGCATAGGTGGTTGCTCAGGCTGCATAGGCGGCTGTTCAGGCTGCATAGGCGGCTGTTGAGCTCCTAACTTGGCATTCTGTGCTTGTTGTTTTAACGACAGTTCTGCAATCTGCATACGCTTCTGAAACTCTCTATCATCTGCATCACCTTCACGAATGTTAGTGGATGCTGCTTTGATTCGGTCTGTTTCAGCGTTATACTGTTCCAGACTAGCTTCAACTTGATACTTCTGCGCTCTTGAATTAGCTTCAGCGGCTTGTGCGTTTAAGGCTGCTGCTGTTGCTTGCTCTTTAGCTAGTTGTACTTGAGCCATCTGTTGTTCTAACTGTTGCTGCATCTGAGCCATTTGCTGCTGCTCTGGATTAGGCTGCTGGCTTTCACGTAAACGCTTAATCATCTCTTCACGTTTAGACAGGTTCATATTCTCTATAATACTTTCTACTAACATAGAGTGTGTTGGACTGTCTGCTGGAATAGTCTGTAACAACTGAACAAGCTGTGACACTTCATATTCACGTGCAATAATACCTAAGCTAGATGCTGGTAGGAATTTAAAGTCCTGTGCTGGATACAAGTCAGGGTTGTACTGCATGTAACGCCAAGCCATCTTCTGTATCATTGGTATTAAGAATAACTCTTGGAAGTTAATTAACGTACGTTTATGACGTTTAATTATAGCACCAAGTGACATACTAATACCAGCAGCAGTAGCTTCACCGTTAACACCACCTGCAACACCTGTAGAGTCTACAGCACCTGTTGACTGCTGAACCATCTGTTCAAGCTGTCCAGCCTGTGCAAACGTAACCTGCCCTACTTGACCAAAGTTAAATGGTTGTAAGACTTCCGCTGGATTACCGTTAGTTAGGAATATCTTACCTGCTTTAATCTCTGGTTTCATGCCCCTAGGAAGCCGTGAGGCGTCCACAGCCATCATAGGATGGATTGTTAGTGCTAGGGCATCAATACGTGCTCTAAGCTCCGTGTCGAGTGCTTTCTGGCTGTTATAGCCCTTCTCACAAATACCTCTACCCCAGAAGCGACTAGGTACTACGTCCCAAGGGAACGTAACAACCGGACGGTCTTGCATCATGTATGGGTTTTCTTCTACTTTAAGAAGCTGCCCGCCATTAGCAATTACAACAATAGCTTCTACATAATAGCTATCATCACTCTCTGACAACTCAGCCATCTCTTCATCTTCATCTAACAATGCTTCTTCAAACAACTCACGTGGCACTAAGCCGTAATACTTTGTAAGACGTACTTTATCTTCTGGTTGATGCGCTAACTCTTGGTCAGCCTCTAAAGACTCTTCAGAATATGCCGTATCTAAATCAACATCACGATAGATACCAGACTCAATGTCCATCTGCACTTGGTGCGTAGAAACATAATGGTCAACTGCACAGCCTAAAGCATCTTCAATAGAAGTGGCTACAGGGTCTACAAGGAAGTTCTGTGGTAAGATAGGGTTGAGCTTGACAACTAAACGCTCTCCAATCTCTACACCAACCGCATTCATTGCACCTTCCATGATAGGCTGTGTAGCTGGCTTCATCTCTTTAATTTCTTCGATGACAAGCTCACCAACGCCTGTACCGTAGATAGCACCGTTAAGGATACATTCTGCCACTGCCTTACGTACTTTGCAATAGCCGAAGTCTTCCATCAACTGAGCTTTTAGTTGCTGAACATCCACTTGGTTTTGGTCTTTAAAGTCATCACGAATGTCAAACCAATTACCACGTCCGAAGGTAGCTTCTTCCACTTCAGCCACACTACTTTCTACTGCTTGTTGTAATGCTGGTGCTATTAAGCGAGAGCGTTCAGAATCACGTAACGTATCTTCCTTACTCCAGATTCCACGCCATAGTCGGTAGTATTCTTCGTGCTTCTCTGAATAGTTGTTTTCGTAGTGGTCACGCCAGTCTTGGCATTTAGTCATTACCCATGAAGATAAATCACCACCTAAACTAATATTTTCGTCAATCATTGCTTCTCCTAATAACCAGACATTATATCTAGTGGTTCATATTCATCTTGTTCAAGCCAGTCGGTATGATAGGCTACTTTTGCTAGTTGGTCTATATAGGCTAATGAGTCTATTAAATCGTCATGTACCAAGTGGTTGGGGAATTGAAACAACTGGTCTAGAAACTCACTGTTCCATTCGTCTTTGTTTAACGTGACAAGTCCATTCTCAAACCGTCCTTGCAATGCCCAAACAATCCTATCTGTTTTCTTTTGATTACCGTGTGTCAGTTCTTCAATACGGAAGAAGCGATTGTTCCTACGCATCATATCTGTAAGAGGAGACATAACAGCCTGTTTAGCTAT
>NZ_JBPOFP010000213.1:0-3704 GCF_051252315.1 Paraglaciecola sp.
ATAATGATGGTCTTGCAGATGAAATTGCAACGACTCCTTTACCAGATGAAGATTCAGATGGTGATGGTATCGAAGATAGAATAGATTTAGATTCAGATAACGATGGTATTCCAGATGTAACAGAAGCTGGTGGTCCAGATGCAGATAACGATGGCGTTATAGATACTTTCGCTACAGATACAGACCGTGATGGTTTGGCAGATAGTGTAGACCCTGCAGATGCAACTACTCCTGGTACGCCTTTAGAAAATCCAGATACTGATGAAGACGGATTTGACGATAGAATAGATACTGATTCTGATAATGATGGTATTCCAGATGTAACAGAAGCTGGTGGTTCAGACCCAGATAACGATGGTGTTATTGGTACAGGTCCAATTGCCGATGCAGATGGTGACGGACTTTCAGATATCGCAGATACAGATGATAATACAACGCCTAAGGCTACAGATGGTCCTGGTACAGCTTTACCAATAGATAATTTTGATGGTGATGCAAATCCAAACCATTTAGATATAGATGCAGATAATGATGGTATTCTAGATGTAGTTGAAAATGGAACCGGTGCTTTAGATACCAACAATGATGGTGCAATTGACAGTACTGATGATGTATTCTTAGATGCAAATGATAATGGTCAAGCAGATGCTACAGAAGGTACTGCGCCATTAAATACGGATACAACAGGTGGTGCAAACTATATAGATATTGATGCAGATGATGATGGTATTCCTGATAATGTTGAAGCACAACCAACTGCAGCTTACAATGCTCCAGATGATGCTTTTGATGCTGAAGGTTTAGATACCCAATATGCAGGTGGAATTACACCAGAAGATACAGATGGCGATTTGATTCCTGATTACTTGGATCCAGATTCTGACGATGATGGTACGCCAGATATTATTGAAGCTGGGCAAGGAACTATGACTGATCCTTTAGCTGATGCTGATAATGACGGATTAAATGATGCTTTTGATGATACACCTGGTACAGATGTAAATAATGACTTGGATACAGGTGCTGAAGGTACGGATAACGAAGATGATTTGGATACTGACGAGGTTGATTTCAGATCTATATTAGATCGCGACCAAGATGGTATTATGGATATCGTGGATTTGGATGATGACAATGATGGTATTTCGGATTTAGATGAAGCCAACGGAGTTGACCCAAGTGCAGATGATGATAATGATGGTATCGTAAACTATTTAGATGACGATCCTGCTGATCCACTAGTTGGTGATGTAAACGGAATTGTTGAGCCAGCGTTTGATTTTGACGGTGATGGTATTCCAAACCATTTTGATATTGATGCTGATAATGACGGAATATTTGATGTGTACGAAGCGGGTAATGATGCTTTAGATACGAACAATGATGGCGTTATTGATAGTAACGACACTGGTTTTGCTGATGGTAATAATGATGGTCAGGCAGATAGCTCTGAAACGACTACGCCTATCAATACTGATACGACAGGGAATGCAGATTTCTTGGATATCGATGCAGATGACGATGGTATTCCAGATAACGTAGAAGCACAACCAACAACAGGTTATGTAGCTCCAGCTGATGCTTTTGATTTTAATGGTCTAGATACAAACTACCCTAACGGATTAAGACCTGAGGATACGGATACGGATTTAACTCCAGATTACTTGGATGCTGATTCTGATAATGATGGTGCTCCAGATATTTTAGAAGCGGGTCAAGGTACAATTACAGATCCATTGGCAGATGCCGACGGTGACGGATTGAACGATGCTTTTGATGATACCGTAGGTAACGATGTAAACAATGATTTGGATACAGGTGCAATTGCAACTGATAACGAAGATGATGCTGATATGGCTGAAGTAGATTTTAGATCGGTATTGGATTTTGATGGTGATGGTATCCCAGATACAGCAGATCTTGATGATGATAACGATGGTATATCAGATTTAGATGAGGCTAATGGAATTGACCCAAGTGCCGATGATGATAATGACGGTGTTCCAAACCATTCCGATGATGATCCAAACGATCCATTGGTTGGTGATGTAAACGGAACAACTGAACCAGCATTCGATTTTGATGGTGATGGTATTCCAAATCACTTTGACATAGATGCGGATAATGACGGAATCTATGATGTATATGAAGCTGGTAATGATGCTTTAGATACGAACAATGACGGAGTTATTGATAGTAACGATACTGTTTTTGCAGATGTAAACAATGATGGTCAAGCAGATAGTTCGGAAGGTACAACGCCACTGAACACAGATACATCAGGAAATGCAGATTTCTTGGATATCGATGCCGATGATGATGGTATTCCAGATAACGTTGAAGCACAACCAACAACAGGTTATGTGGCTCCTGCAAATACTTTTAGTCTTAACGGTGTAGATACAAACTACCCTAACGGATTAAGACCTGAGGATACGGATACAGATTTAACTCCAGATTATTTGGATGCTGATTCTGATAACGATGGTATTTCAGATATGCTGGAAGCTGGTCAAGGTACAATGACAGACCCATTGGCAGATGCCGACGGTGACGGATTAAACGATGCCTTTGATGATACCGTAGGTAATGATGTAAACAATGATTTGGATACAGGTGCAATTGCAACTGACAACGAAGATGATGCTGATTTGGCTGAGGTTGATTTTAGAGATGTTCTTGACTTTGATGGAGATGGTATCCCAGATACAGTAGATCTTGATGACGATAACGATGGTATTAGTGACTTAGATGAAGCTAACGGAATCGACCCAAGTGCCGATGATGATAACGATGGTGTTCCAAACCATTCCGATGATGATCCTAACGATCCATTGGTTGGCGATGTGAACGGAACAACAGAACCAGCATTCGATTTTGATGGTGATGGTATTCCTAACCACTTTGACATAGATGCAGATAACGACGGAATATTTGATGTATATGAAGCTGGTAATGATGCTTTAGACACGAATAATGATGGAGTTATTGATACTAACGATACTGGTTTTGCAGATGCAAACAATGATGGTCAAGCAGACAGTTCAGAAGGTACAACGCCACTGAACACAGATACATCAGGAAATGCAGATTTCTTGGATATCGATGCTGATGATGATGGTATTCCAGATAACGTTGAAGCACAACCAACAACAGGTTATGTGGCTCCTGCAAATACTTTTACTCTTAACGGTGTCGATACAAACTACCCTAACGGATTAAGACCAGAGGATACAGATACAGATTTAACTCCTGATTATTTGGATGCTGATTCTGATAACGATGGTATTTCTGATATGCTGGAAGCAGGTCAAGGTACTCTTGTAGATCCTTTGACAGATGCTGACGGTGATGGATTGAACGATGCCTTTGATGATACTGTAGGTAATGATGTAAACAATGATCTGGATACAGGAGCAATTGCAACTGACAACGAAGATGATACAAGCACAATTGAGGTTGACTTTAGAGAAGTTGCAGATAGTGATGGTGATGGCGTATTAGATACTAAAGAAGACCTAGATGGTACAGATAAAAATGATCCTTGTGATTATTTAGTTTCTAGTGTTACAATTCCTGTTTCTGGAGACTACTTAACTGTAGATTGTGATGGTGATGGCATATTAAATGGTCAAGAAGTTACAGATGGTACAAATCCTTTAGATGATTGTGATTCTATTGGTGGTACTCCTCTACCTACTAGC
>NZ_JBPOFP010000214.1:0-3682 GCF_051252315.1 Paraglaciecola sp.
TGTTAATTGAAAGTCGTTTACCTATTGCTGAAATTGCTTATCGTTGCGGTTTTTCAGAGCATAGTTATTTTAGCCGTCAATTTAAATTACAATTTGGCATTTTACCATCCCAACTACGTGAAGATATGAAAGCTAAATCTTAACAATAGTTGTTAGGTCAAACTAATTGGCTTAATTTGACTTGTTAATAAACTCAACATAGTTTTAAAGTATTAAGCAGATGTTCTGTTTGGTATTTCTACAGAGAGCTATTTCTATGTCAATCCCAAAAGAATTTTTTGATATGCTGCCTTTGCCTATTGTGGTCGTCAAAAATACGCCTGATACGCTCAACCACCCCTTAATTTTTGTCAATACTAGATTTAGTGAAGTGATAGGTTGGGACTTAGACGAAATTCCAGATAAAGATCATTGGTGGCACAAAGCTTATCCTGATCCCCACTATCAAAAAGCCATTGAAAATTTATGGGAATTGAAAATGGAATCTCTCACCCCAGCCAATGATAGTTTTGTCATTATGGCTGTGAACATAATGACGAAGTTTCAGGGCATTAAGCGTTTTAAAGTGTATACAGAACTAAAAAGTGTACTTATGGAAGGTTATTACGTTGTGGCGATGGAAGAAATTGAAGATGGTGTACAAATACCAGAATAATTAAGTGGCAATGGGTTTATCTATTAATGGTCATGGCATATCCATTTGATAATAGTTTCCATTCTTGAATATAAGCCAAGCGTTCTTTTTCTGTAACTGCTGTCCACACCAAAAAAGTCATGACGTCGGACAACATAATAGCAACCCTGGTTTTGCGCGTTAGTTGTTCTAGATTGATATGTTGGTTGTGACTATTGATATACGACACTATGCCCGAAATAACTTTTTCATTTTTTGCCCCTTTTACCTGCTCAAATGCTTCGGTATTTCGAATAGCCAGAATAGTTTGAACAACATCTTGCTGATGACAATAGAACTTCAATGTCGCGTCAATTAAACGCTCTGATAACTCACCTAATTCATGGGCTGGTGTGCTTTGTAACGATTGCATGATTGTTAGGTAAAGTTGATTCATCACCCTTTCTACTAAGGCCACCTTCACCGTTTCGATATTAGGAAAAAATTGATACAAAGATCCCACTGCAATCCCTGCGCTTTTAGCCACTAAATGTGTAGTGATATTGTCAGCGCCAATCTCCTTCATTAGTTTTGCAGTGACGTCTAGGATACGTTCTACTTTTTCAATTGAACGTTTTTGCTTCGGGACCCTTCTTGTAATAGCCACTTGTGTTCCTTATTTATTCAGATTTTATCGTTATTTTTGAGGTTGGAATAACGTCTAGATGAAACAGGGTTACATCTTAGTTTGACATAAAATTTGCAAAACATGAATATTTGTCATATTTTTGTTGGGTAATAGTAAAATGAAGCAATAATAAGTTAGGTTTTTAATATGTCTACAACAGATTTAAATAATATTGGTGAACAGGTAAATCATTTAAGATCATATTTTAATACGGGTGGAACTCGTTCCTATGAATGGCGGATATCGCAGCTCAATCAATTAAAAAAGATGTTAGTTGAGCAAGAAAGTGCATTCTTATTAGCTTTAAGTCAGGATTTAGCCAAGTCAGAGTATGAAGCATGGACTTCAGAAGTGGGTTATACCATCAGTGAAATTGAGCATACCATCAGAAGCCTCAAGAAGTGGATGAAACCCAGAAAAGTCAGTACTCCTTTGGTTGCCCAGCCAGCTAAAAGTTATCAATTGCCGGAGCCTTTAGGCACAGTTTTGATTATCGGAGCTTGGAATTATCCAATTCAGCTTGTGTTAGGTCCTATAGTTGCAGCCATTGCTGCAGGTAATTGTGTGGTTATAAAACCATCTGAGCTTTCAGCTGCATGTTCAGAGTTGCTCGCAAAATTAATTCCTGATTATCTCGACAAGCAAGCTAGCTGTGTTATTGAAGGCGCAGTGCCTGAAACGACCGAATTATTGAAACAAAAATTCGATCATATTATGTACACAGGCGGTGAAGGAGTCGCTAAAATTGTCATGCGTGCAGCCTCTGAAAACCTTACTCCTGTGACATTAGAGTTAGGCGGTAAAAGCCCTTGTATTATTGATAGTGGCACTAACTTAGACGTGACCGTTTCGCGGATTATTTGGAATAAATGGATGAATGCAGGGCAGACTTGCGTGGCGCCAGATTACGTCTTAATAGAAAAGTCAGAGAGTGAAAAATTTCTTACTAGGTTAAAGAAAAAGCTCAATGAGTTTTATGGCAATGATATTAAAAATAATAAAGATTATGGACGCATTGTTAACACTCGCCATTTAGACAGATTAGTTTCATACCTTGATAATCAAAATGTTGTTATGGGTGGTGAATTTGATTCAGAACAAAAGTTCTTAGCGCCGACAGTCGTGCTCGATCCACCTGCTGACAGCCCTCTCATGTTAGAAGAAATTTTTGGACCAATTTTACCCATAGTCACAGTTGAAAAAATAGAAGATAGTATTGAATTTGTAAATCACAGAGCTAAACCTTTAGCGCTTTATGTATACACAAACAATACTCAGTTTGAACAACAGGTATTGAATGCAACGAGTTCCGGTAATGTTTGCATCAATGATGGCATGATGTTTATGACTAATCCCAACTTACCCTTTGGTGGTGTCGGCAACAGTGGAATGGGTAATTATCATGGGCAATCAGGTTTTAATACATTCAGTCATTTAAAAACCGTAATGAAACGCGCAACATTTATTGACCCAGCTTTGCGCTACCCGCCGTTTAGTAAAATGAAACTAAACTTGGTCAAAAAGTTACTTTAGTTCTCGTTATCTTTTGCGGTCTATGGATTATTGCCAATAATCTGTAGGCCTGAATTTCATCATTGGTACAAACAATGGTATTTTAGTCACCTTATTTTTCGTCAACATTTCTAAAGACTACTATGCAAGACCAAGTAAAGATCGAAGATCTCATTGAAGGAACGGGTAAAGCTGCACAGAAGAGCGCTTTAATTACTGCTCATTACCGTGGTTTTTTAGCTGACGGTACAGAATTCGATTCTTCCTATAAAAAAGGTCAGGCTTTTCAAACTGTGCTGAGTAAAAAACGCGTAATCCAAGGTTGGTTTATCGGTTTACAGGGCATGAAAGTCGGCGGAAAACGTCGTTTATTTGTGCCTGCTTCATTGGCCTACGGTGAACGAACTGTTGGTGATATGGTTCCCGCCAATTCCGATCTGACGTTTGAAATTGAGTTACTAGAAGTCCTAACTCGAGACGATTAGAACAGCTATACCCTAGAGATTAAGGTAATCCAAAATGAATTTATACCAATATGATCATTGCCCCTATTGCGTTCGAGCAGATATGGTGGCCAATTATAAAAATGTTTCCCATGAGAAAGTCTATCTTCTGAATGATGATGAAAAAAGTTGTTATGACCTGATAGATGCCAAAGTTTGTCCCATTTTGCAGTTTGATGACGGTTCATGTATGAAAGAAAGTTTAGATATTGTGGCTAAACTTGATGAATTAGGCGACAAGGATAAAGTGATCTCTGCTAAAAAAGATGCGGATAAGCTTGAACAAATATTTGCTCAGATCAAACCTGCGATTCGTATTTTAACTTATCCCCGCACTATTTTGATTGGTTTGCCTGAATTTGAAAC
>NZ_JBPOFP010000215.1:0-3593 GCF_051252315.1 Paraglaciecola sp.
GGGATTATGAGTATTCCGTGTCAATAATGGCAGATGTTGATAATGGATTTAGGAGTATTGAGGAAGTTTTGAGTACATTGGAACAAAAATAAAATAACCAATCTAGACACCCAAAATAATAAAGTAAATAAAAGGGGTCAGAGCCGAATTAAATAGTCTATGCCGATAAGGTGTAGGCTATTTTTGTTTAATAAAAGGGGTTGTAGACGTTGATTTCCATTGGCTTCAAAAATCACCGTTAGTTAACCAGCAAAGCCCCGAAAGGGGCTTTTTTTCCTTTGATAAAACGGTTTTCGTTTTTTGTATTGGGTTCAATTAAATAACTTATGGAGTAGTAGTTCATGGAAAGTGAAGAAAATATAACCGGAAAATACACAATTGAGTGGTTCGCTAAGCTAATCGGCTTGATAGCTATCATCGCTGGTATTTTTGGTGTTTCCTTCCAGAAAGGCATGATTATGTCTATGAATTTAGGCAACCTTTCCGGTAACTACGAAATACGAGAGGTTTTTAATTCTGCTGTATTGGGTTTCTTTTTTGCGTTCAACCGATTCGCAGAGATGAGTTTTTGGCAACTCTTACCAAAGACGTTGTGGATTGCCGTGATTTTCTTGGTCTTAGGTTTTGTGGCTAGTTATCTGTTCAAGAACAAAAAGACGGTCAAAAAGAAACTCAATATAGTCGATTTTTCTCCTAATGCCGTTAGTGAGCGTATATTAAAGTCTTATTGGTTTTCCTCAATTGCAGGAGGGGTGTTTGGGGTAATAGTTGCATTTATCGGTGCAGCAGCGTGGTACTTGATGTTCACCGCGATTGCTGTGTTGTTATTACCTTCTGTAATGGGCTACTTACTCGGCGCTGCCTACATTGATAGAGAAATGGATAATCCACCATGTAGGGTGCTTAGTGAAGAAATGATGACGCAAAAGCGTATACGCCAATGCACTCAGGTTACCATCAAAGGTAAAAAGGTTATGGGCGAAATTGTTCTTGAAAACAAGGATGCCTATTTCATCCAACAAAATAGCGCATTTCTCTATATCACTAAAAACGGCGACAACTGTGTTTATTCAATACATTCGGAAACTAAGGATATTGGAAATAGAGAAAAATTTGCCTTCAGCGATAGCAGTATCAAACAGCTTTGTTTAGGCAATGATGATAAAAAATAAAAGGGGTTAGAGCCGAAATAAACGGCCTTGAGAACAAAAAAGGCTGTCTAAGACAACTCATGTTAGCGCCATCAAAACCTTTTATTCAATTTATCAGCGGCGACTTTATGTCGGGCTATGATGCCTTGTAAATCTGCGTTAACTAACTCAGATTTTTTCACTGTCCATTGCCCTTTCCACATACTGCACGTTTCGCCAAGTAGTTATAACTAAACGCCATAGGACGATGTAATTTCCGTCTATTCCCTATACACCTGTCAACCCAGTAATATTGCAAATAAAACACAACTTTTAAATACAAACCCCAAATAACACTTATTGACTTCCCTCCGAGGGAGAAACATACTTACCGCATGGAAAATTAAACACCCGAAATATTGCTGTGAGTGTTGCTTAATGGATAAGCGCAACGGTGACTACTGTTCAGTAGCGCATCTTGATGAAATCCAAACATAACAAAGTGTGCTGAGCCTTATGTGCTCAATTTCACTTTAATGTTGCTCGCCTCTGTGATTGCAAAAGGAAATATATGCTGTTCCAATTCATTAGAGCAATAACTTTACCTACGTTTGTCAAAAGTGTGTTGCTGGAATATTTGATGAAAATAATTGAAATGACGTTATCAAAAAAACTATTTTTCATAGTTGTTAATCTTGTGATTTTTTCTACGCTATCTTTTCGCGCTTCAGCGATTCCGACAGTACCGTCAACAGTAAATGCATTAATAATTAACGGTGATGATATAAGAATATCATGGTCAGCAGTAAGTGGGGCGAAGAGATATGAGCGACAATACAATCTTAATAACAGTGGTTGGAATTCTAATCTCCAAACGCATTACAACACAGTTGTAACTTTTACCAATCAGCCTGCAAGAACTACGCAATATAGAATAAGAGCTTGTGATAGTAGCAGTTGTTCAGGTTGGAAAGAATCAAATTCAGTAACAATTCCATCTTTGCCCTATGCTCCATCAAACGTGACCGCATCAATAATTAATGGTGATGATATTAGAATATCATGGTCAGCGGTAAGTGGTAGTGACCGTTATGAACGACAATATAAAATTAACAACGGAAATTGGAATTCAAATTTACAAATACACTATAACACTTCGGTTACTTTTGCTAATCAGCCACCGAGAACCACGAAATATAGGATAAGGGTCTGTGATAGCAGGGGATGCTCAAGTTGGAAAGAGTCTAATACGGTAACCGTTTTCCCAATACCTACACTAACAGCTCCTAGTACAAATACTGATGGAAGTTATACGGTTTCTTGGTCTGATGAAAACGACTTTGGTGACATAGCAAGATATGAGCTTTACGAAAACAATGTTGCCAAATATTCGGGAACCGGCCGTTCCTTACAAAGAACGGGAAAAACGGTTGGAAACTACACGTACAAAATTAGGGTGTGCCGCACTGGACTGGGTTGTGGGTATTATTCAGATACTAAAACAGTAACTGTTGAAGCTCCAACTTTACCGAATAAAGTCACAGGGGTATTGGGCCCAAGTGATGCAGTGGTTAATAGTACCTTTACCGTCAGTTGGAATAACATGCCCGATGCTGATGATTACACAGTATTAGTTAAATCAGGAGAGGCTGGAGAAGAGGTATATCAAACTATTAGTGGTGTTGAAGGAACAAGCACAACCGTCTCTTACGATAAAGATGAAGTCATCATTATTAGGGTACAAGGGTGTAATGATGCAGGTTGTGGTCCTGAGTCAGGAGCGAGAATTATTGAAGTATTCGATGATAATGTACTTGAACCTGAAGAGATCTCATTTGCATGGCAAACATCTAGTGCGATTGTTGGAGAAAAGTCGACCTTTACGTGGAATATATCGAATGTAGAAAACTGCACAGGAATATTAGGTGAAGGAACTGAAGCGCAGACTTTTGAACCATCAGGTAATTCAACTGAAGTGATATTTTATTCCATCGGCGTAAAAACTACACAGTGGTATTGCACAGACTTGGCAAACAACCGATACCCTACAGATGCTAGTCTGTTTATTGAAGCGCCAATAAACATTACCCCCCTTGCAGCACCACAAAATTTAAAGGAACAACTCAGTGAATAAGGATGTGTTAAAAATGATTTATACTCGTCGCCTGATATACATTTATACAGATTTACTTGGTAGTTCAGTGGCGGAGTCACAGTAATGCTTGATAACGTATTTTACTTTTTTGATAAAAAAATGAGAATAAAGAGCGTGTTCGCTAGTCTATTTTTGTTGCTATCTGTTTCCTCCCACGCTTCTGTTCCTAGCACCCCAGGAACACCAAGTGCATCGGCTTCTGGTACCACTATCAATTTAGCTTGGGGAGCTTCATCTAGTGCCACTTATTATAAGTTGCAATATAATGATGGCTCAGGAACTTGGCGTACTTCAAGTGGTACCTACTA
>NZ_JBPOFP010000216.1:0-3451 GCF_051252315.1 Paraglaciecola sp.
GGAAGCTATATTAGCTGTCTTGTGATGCGATAGTCGGAATAGCCGTAATGCTATTTGGAATTGTGGAGTGATGAAGTCATCGCTGCATATAAGAAATCTCTTGTACTAGCAAACCTAGTTCAAAAGATGCCTATGAAGGGTAAGAAAGGGGATACTATGCATATCCCTAAGCCTACTCGTGGTACAGCTAACGCTAAGACTGCTGCTGATACAGTAACAATTCAACAGAACGCAAATGACGAATTGATTATCACTATCGACAGCCACTTCGAGTATTCACGTCTTATTGAAGACATTACAGACGTACAAGCGTTCGATTCACTTCGTCGTTTCTACACAGAAGATGCAGGCTATGCACTAGGTCTTAAAGTTGACCAAGACTTGTTCGCACTAGGTAAGAAACTAGGCGACGGTGACGGTTCTTCTTGGGTTCACTCTGCTTCTTATCAGTTTAACGCTTCTACTGGTGCTGCTGAAGCATACGATGCAGACGGTGCAGGCGATGTCGGTGCTTTCAACGATAATGGTTTCCGTGACCTTATCCAAGCACTTGATGACGAGAACGTCCCAATGGATAGTCGTTGTTTAGTAATCCCACCATCTGCTGTTAATGAGATTCGTGGTATTGACCGTTATAACTCAGCAGACTTTGTAGACGGACGTAGCGTATCTACTGGTAAGATTGGTACGTTGTATGGTATTGACGTATACGTTTCTACTAACGCTCCTGTCATGGAAACTGGTGTTAAAGCAGGTCTGTTAATGCACAAAGATGCGTTCGTATTATGCGAGCAAATGGCTGTACGTTCACAAACTCAGTATAAGCAAGAGTTCTTAGCAACCTTGTATACTGCTGATACACTTTATGGCTTAGACGTTTACCGTCCAGAGTCAGGTTTAGTTATCGCTTTACCGGCTTAATAGCCTAGAGTTATTTTCATAGGGGTTCTAACGAGCCTCTATTATAAATAATTCTAAATACACATCCAATACAGGAAAAGTAAATGTCAACGACAATACAAATCAAAAGAAGTTCCACAGCCTCTGCAATCCCTGTTACAGGCGATATAGCAGTTGGTGAATTAGCGGTCAACTTAGTAGACAAGCGTTTGTTTACAAAGAAAGCTGACGGCACAATCATTGAACTATCAACTTCCCCTACAGACTTAGATGCAGCTACACTCCGTATTGATGGAGTGGAAATCACTGCGTCTGCAACAGAACTAAACAGCCTAGACGGCTTAACAGCTACAACAGCAGAGTTAAACATCCTTGACGGTGTTACGGCTACAGCTACAGAGATTAACAAGCTAGACGGCTTCACAGGCTCTACAGCAGAGTTAAACCTGTTAGATGGTGTAACTGCAACGACTGCTGAGCTTAACTTCGTAGACGGTGTAACCTCTAACATTCAGACACAGTTAAGTAATAAACAGCCATTAGATGCACAGCTTACGGACATTTCAATTTTAATCCCTACTGATGGAAGTTTTATTGTAGCGGATGGTACAAACTTTGTTACTGAGAGTGGTGATACAGCTATTGCTAGTTTAGGTGTTACCGCTACAGCCGCAGAGCTAAACACTCTTGATGGTATTACAGCGACCACCGCAGAGCTTAACATTACTGATGGACTAACAGCTACTACTACGGAGCTAAACACTCTTGATGGTATTACAGCGTCTACTACAGAACTGAACTACACAGACGGTGTAACCTCTAACATTCAAACACAGTTAAACGGCAAAGCCACAACCGCACAAGGTGCACTTGCTGACTCGGCTGTTCAGCCTAATGATAATGTTAGCTTTGGTACTGGTAGTTTTTCTGGTGCTGTTGACGTTATAGGCACAGTGACTGCGGATGGCTTGGTGGTTGATGGTTCTACAACTCTTGATAGCGGCTCAGCAACACCGCTAGTTATAACTAGAAGTGGTGGGACTTCTGGAAATGTAGGGTTAAAGTTTGACGCACCAACAAGTGATTTTTATGCGGGTGTAGCGTCTACTAGTGAAGATTTTGTTATCGGATGGAATGCCAATCTAAATACAAGAAATGGCATTAGAGTTACGGACGGCGGCGACGTATCCTTCTATGAAGACACTGGTACGACTGCGAAGATGGTGTGGGATGCTAGTGCTGAGAGCTTAGAGATAGGCACTTCAAGCGGAATGACTCCTACAGCCTCATTGGCTATTAACGAAAATGTGGGCGGTACTCCTGCAATTGAGATTATCCCTAATTCTGATGATAGTAATAATGAAACAGCGACTATTCGTTTATGGGGCACTAAGTTCGGCACTGCTAATAGACACTCAGAGATTAAAAATATTACTGACGGTTCAACTGCATCTAATGAGTTGGCTTTTGATACCAACGGCTCAGAACGCATGCGCATAGACTCAGCAGGCAACGTAGGGATTGGTACGGCTAGTCCTACCACTAATTATACGAATACAGTTCATGTGCATAGCACTACAGCTGGTGCTTCAGTTCACCTAACTAATGGTGCTGCTTCATCTGCAAATGATGGTCTTGAAGTTTTTCAATATGGTGTTGATGGGTATGTGTGGGAAAGAAACAGCGGCAGTTTAAGGTTTGGTACAAGCGCCACAGAGCGAGCACGCATAGACAGCTCTGGAAACTTGTTGGTTGGCAAGACAAGTCTTAATTCAGCGGTGCAGGGTATAGAAGCACGGGCAGATGGTAGATTAGGTGCTACATACACTAATGGAAATCCTGCATTTTTTAATCGACTGTCAAGTGATGGAGAAATAGTTAGACTGCTAAAAGACGGCTCAACAGTTGGGTCGATTGGTGTTGCCTCTTCTCAACTTTACGTAGGTACAGGAGATGTTGGCTTATTTACAAATTCATCTGCCGACGCCGTACAGCCTTTTAACACCACAACAGGCACAGTTCGAGACGGTCTTATTTCGTTAGGTAGCACAGGCGCTCGCTTCAAAGACCTCTACCTATCTGGCGGTGTGTATCTTGGCGGGACTGGTGCGGCTAATAAGTTGGATGATTATGAGACTGGGGAGTACCTTTTGACAGCTACACCTAGCGTGTCTGGCTCAATCACTCTAAACAGTAGCTATAACCAAGGCTCATATACTAAAATAGGCAATAAAGTCACTTGCACTGGCTTGGCAATTGTTAGTGGTATTTCTTCCCCTGTGGGTGATATATTAATAAACCTTCCTTTTGCAATTGTTAATGGTACAAATAGGCGAGGTGATGTAGGTGTATCGTTGGCGGTAAAGTTTATAGCATCAGGCTCTTGTGGTGATATTGTGGGTCTTGCTACCGAAACTAATTCTTACTTTGTTTTAACTGATGGTAGCGGTACTGGCTTGTCTACATTTGATTCTAAAATAACAGCAAGCACACAAATTTACTTTTCAATAACTTACTTAACAAGCGCATAACTCATACGCCTAGTGGATTC
>NZ_JBPOFP010000217.1:0-3448 GCF_051252315.1 Paraglaciecola sp.
CTATAAAAAAATGTCGAACTAACAATGAAGACAAATAACCGATGTAACTCACAATTATTGCTTCCAACGCCATCATAATATTTGAACGACGGATCTCTTTTCTACTACCAAAACTCATTTATATATTCCACAAAGTATTAATATTAATAATATTGTTGTTGTCTACCGAGTCCAAAACTTGTTACATTGCAAGCCTGTGAGTAAAGACATCGAGGAGCGTAATTTACATGAAGAGTAACAAAATAGCATTGTCAAATTCGATATTTTTTTTAATTTTATTAGCAACAGGCTGTTCAAATAACTCGGGAAGTCTGCCAAATGCAACAACTTATACATCTCAAACAACTTCGGTGTCTGATTATAATTACTTAATTGGGCCTGGAGATAGTCTTTCTATCTTTGTATGGCGTAATCCAGATATCTCAGGCTCTTTTGTAGTTAGGCCTGATGGGAAGGTAACCACATCTTTAGTTGAAGACTTGGTTGTGTCAGGAAAAACTCCGACAGCATTAGCTAGGGAAATAGAAAATGAATTAGCTAAATTTATTAATAACCCAAGAGTTACTGTCAGTGTAGGTGGTTTTAAGGGACCTTTAAGTGAGCAGGTAAGAGTCATTGGTGAAGCTGCACAACCCAAAGCAATTAACTACACAGAAAATATGACCTTACTAGATTTATTAATAAGAGTTGGAGGGGTAACTGACTTTGCAGCGGGAAATGATGCAAAACTAATTAGAATGGTAAACGGAGTTCAAAAATCGTATAAAATTAGGATTGATGACTTAATCAAAGAAGGTGAAATTGAGCATAATGTAGACATGTTGCCAGGTGATATCATTATCATACCTGAAGCTTGGTATTAGTAGATTATTTAATAAGTGAATTGTAATTAATGCAAGATATTCAAAAAACGATAGAACTTTTAATTAATTATTTTAAAGGTATCTGGGTAAAAAAGCGTTACATCATTATATCCTCGTGGTTAATTTGTCCAGCTGGGTTCCTTTATGTTCTAAATTTACCAGATACATATCAATCAAGTGCTCGGATATACATTGACACTCGCTCTGTTTTGCAGCCTTTGCTTCGTGGACTAGCACTGCAAACTAATCCAAATGAAGAAATCTCCATGATTGTTAGGACATTACTCATTCGTCAGAATTTGGAAATTATAGCAAGAGAATCTGATTTAGATCTAACAACCACAACGCCAGAATCTTATGACAAATTAATATCGTCTTTAGGAAAAAATATAAAGTTAAGAAAAGCAGGTAGGCAAAACCTTTATACAATTTCCTATACTAGTGAAGACCCTGAAAAAGCCAAAATAGTTGTTCAAGAGACGCTCAACCTATTTGTTGAGCAGAGTAAAGGCAAGGCTAGGAAAGATTCGGATTCGGCTAATCAATTCATTGATGAACAAATTAATGAATATGAAAATAGATTGGCTGCATCGGAAAAAAAAGTAGCTGACTTTAAAAGAAAGTATTCCAACTTACTTCCAGTTCAAGGCTCCTTTTATTCCAAATACACATCGCTACAGAATCAATTGGAAACCACAAAACTCTCTATCAGAGAACTTGAGCAGCAGGTTATAGCGTTAAAGGGGAATAACAATACAAATACGTCCATTGATCAATTCTCCGTTCACAATAACGACGCGACATCCACATTAACAACACGATATGACACTCGAATTAAAAACCTAGAAGCCAACTTAGATGAGTTAATGCTAAAATACACAGAGCTGCACCCGGATGTCATTGAAGCTCAAAACCTATTGGCTGCATTATCAACAGCTCGTCAAAAGGAAATTGATGAATACCTATCTAAACCTAGTGGAAATGCAGACGGGAACACTCAACTAGGTTATGTCGCAAATGAATTAAAATTAGAAATAAGCCGCCTTGAAAGTCAAATTGCTTCTCTGAGAGTTCGTGAATCAAACTACACAAATAAAATTGACGAACTTGCAGACAAGATCGATTTAGTCCCTCAAGTTGAAGCTGAAAGGACAGCTCTCAATCGAGATTATAATATCACAAAGAAAAAGTTTGAAGGATTGTTGAGCAGGAAGGAGGCCGCTGATTTGGGGCAAAAAGCCGAAGCTTCAAGTGAAGACCTGCAATTTAGAGTATTAAGCGCTCCCAAAGCACCAAATAAACCCAGTGGTCCTCATAGACCGTTATTTTATTCTATGGTGTTGTTTGTTGGTTTTGGTGCCGGCCTTGTCATTGCCTTTTTGATCAGCCAATTAAATCCTATATTAATAAGAGCCAACCAACTTCCACAATTAACTGGTTTCCCAGTACTCGGTGTAGTTAGCGATCTTAATAAAGAAAAAATCAAAAGGACATCACGTAAACGTTTGTTTATTTTCTTATTTTCTTCCGGCTTGATACTAGGTCTTTACGCTGTATTAATCACTGCTGACATGATGAATATCGATATATACACAAGGATTTTTTCATGAACTCTATAGAAAAGGCACTTCAGAAAAAAAATGAGCAACCAGAGGTTGAAGACCTTAAGAAGAGCTCCATTGAACAAGCACAAAAAGTTAGGGTAGACGAAAAATCCTCACCAAGGAAAGATTCAATCGAGAACTCTGATGATAGTGAAATAATAATTAATTTTGAAAATTTGGGTAACAAAGGGTTTGTATCAACTAATTCAGAACGATTACTAATCAATGAAGAATATCGAGAAATAAAACGCAAGTTGTTATCTAACGCATTTGGCCCGCTTTCCAAATCCTTAAATAATAGCAATATTATTATGGTTACTAGTTCAAGGCCTGGAGAAGGAAAAACCTTTACTGCAATTAACCTAGCATTAAGTATTGCATTAGAGCAGGATAAAACAGTACTACTAGTAGATGCAGATGTATTAAGGCCTAATGTGATGAAAACCTTGGAACTTGAAAATAAAGAAGGTTTGATAGAATACTTGTTAGGAGAAGCAAATAGTATTAGTGAAATCATGTGTAAGACTAACCTTAATAATTTCAAAATTATTTCTGCTGGTAAATCTCATCACCTGTCCACGGAATTATTAGCAAGTGAAAAAATGAAAGACGCCGTCGAAGAATTTGCTAATAGATATACTGATAGAGTGGTTATTGTTGACACGCCACCTTTATTAGGCATCAACGAAACAGCGGTTCTAGCTAACTTAGCTGGTCAAGCGTTAGTTGTGACTGAAGAGTCAAAAACAAAACTCATGGACTTACAAAAAGCAGTGGCACAACTGAACCCAGATATGGCCATTGGATTTGTAGTCAATAAATCAGAAAGAGGGAGTTCTGATAACGCTGGTTATGGGTATTATTACGCAGGGAAAAATTAGCCATAATGAAATTCTTATTCACAAAATCTGCTTATTCAAAAACAGCGATTCTTGTTATTTATTTAATTTCTACTTCTGTCTTGTCTGGTGAGTTTGACAT
>NZ_JBPOFP010000218.1:0-3249 GCF_051252315.1 Paraglaciecola sp.
GATAGAACCGACTAACCACATCCTACGTTTGACTGAAGATACACGCGTGATGGTATTATCTGTCTACAAAGAAAACCCAATTCCCGCAAAAGTGATGCAAATGGGCGCTTCAGGATACTTAACCAAAGATTCTGGGCCAGAAGAAATGATCCGCGCTATTTACAAGGTGCATTCAGGGCAAAAGTATATTTCACCTGACTTAGCGCAACAAATTGCTATTGGTCAATTAGATTTACAAGAGGGAAATCCTTTTGAAGCTTTGTCTGACAGAGAATTAGAGATAACCCTAATGTTAACGAAAGGGGCTAAAGTACCGGACATTGCAGTATCTCTAAATATCAGCGCAAAAACCGTAAATACTTACAGATATCGTATGTTTGAAAAACTCAATGTCAGCACAGATGTTGAACTGACCCATTTAGCCATAAGAAATAAGCTTATCGATTCAGACCAACTCTGAGTTTAGTTATTTGTAATGAGTGAAATCGACGGGTTTGATCATCAAGCATTTTTAAAACACCTAACCAATCAACCAGGTGTTTACCGCATGTACAATCACAAAGAAGAAGTGATTTATGTCGGTAAAGCTAAAAATTTAAAGAAACGCGTATCGAGTTATTTTAGGGCTAAAGTGGATAGTGCTAAAACTCGAACGCTTGTTAAACAAATCACCAATATGGATGTAACGGTTGTTCACAGCGAGACCGAAGCCTTCATTCTCGAAAACAACTTTATTAAAAAGTATAAACCTCGTTATAACGTGTTATTACGCGATGATAAGGGGTATCCATTTATATTACTTTCAGACCATACTCACCCTAGATTAAGCAGTCACAGAGGACCTAAAAAACAAAAAGGGGAATATTTTGGTCCATACCCTAGTGCTTGGGCTGTGCGTGAAAGTTTAAATACCATGCAAAAGTTGTTTCCTATTCGACAATGTGAAGATAGTTATTATCGCGCGCGAACTAGGCCATGTTTGCAGTATCAACTTCAGCGTTGCGCTGGTCCTTGCGTTGAAGGCCTGGTAAGTGCAGAAGAGTATGAACATCAAGTACAAATGGCACGATTATTTTTAAAAGGTAAAAATAAGCAGGTTATTGATTCTCTAATTCAAAAAATGGAACAAGCGAGCACTGAACTTAAATTTGAATCTGCAGCTAGGTATCGAGATCAAATTGGCGCATTAAATAAAGTACAAGAACAACAATGGGTAAGTGGTGAACAGCAAGAAATGGATGTGTTTGGTTTTGCCTATCGAAATGGTATTGCTAGCATTCAAGGTTTGTTTATTCGAGACAATAAACTGTTGGGGAGTAAAAGTTTTTATCCCAAGGTACCCAATGAGTCCACCTCAGAAGAGGTTTTTCAGTCATTTTTACTACAGTTTTATTTAGCGGGTAATAAAACCATTCCACAACAAATTGTACTGCCTTGCGACATCACAGAACAAACATCTATAGAAGCGTTGTTGACCAAAGAGGCTGGCCGTAAAATTCAGTTTTATAAAGGTGTAAGAGACGAAAAACGCCGTTATTTGGACTTAGCCAATACAAATGCCGATACTGCACTAGAGTCTCGACAGAACCATCAAAAGTCGGTGTTTGCTCGTTATTTAGAATTAGAGAAAGTCCTAGAGTTTGAACAACCTATTCAACGTATGGAGTGTTTTGACATTAGCCATACGTCAGGTCAACAAACGGTGGCCTCTTGCGTGGTGTTTAATAGGGAAGGGCCTTATAAACAGGACTATCGAAAGTTTAATATCGAAGGCATAACACCTGGCGATGATTATGCGGCCATGGCTCAGGCGTTATCACGGCGTTATCGAGATGTGAAAGACGAAACTAAAATTCCCGATATCTTATTTATAGATGGCGGTAAAGGACAACTAGCTCAAGCTGAAGATTATTTTGACGATTGGAAACCAAGTAAAAAGCCTATGTTGATTGGTGTGGCTAAAGGCAGTAGTCGCAAAGCTGGTTTAGAAACGCTGATTTTAGCTGGTAGCCATGCCACGATCCCAATGCAAGCCGATAACTCGGCATTACATTTGATTCAACATATTCGGGACGAATCACACCGTTTTGCTATTACAGGTCATAGACAAAGACGTCACAAAGAGAAAACCACTTCAAAATTGCAGTCAATACCGGGAGTAGGGGCCAAACGTCGTCAAAGTTTATTAAAATACATGGGTGGATTACATGGCGTGTTGCAAGCTAGTAAAGATGAAATAGCAAAAGTACCGGGGATTAGTAACGAATTAGCAGATATAATATACGAACATATTCATAACTAAGCTTTTACTTAGTTTTTATAAAGAGCTATTTATAAATAGCTTTGAAAAAACGCTTTGTTATGGGTTAATACCCCAAATCATTAAATAAGAATATAACAAAAATACTGAGAAATTAGATGTGGACAATTCCTAATATTATTACCATGGTCAGGGTTTTACTGATCCCAGTATTTGTAGTCGTGTATTTTTTAGATTGGAAGTGGGCCCACCAAGCAGGTGCATTTATCTTTTGGTTTGCCGCAATTACGGATTGGTTTGATGGTTACCTGGCAAGAAAGCTAAATCAAACCAGCGCTTTTGGGGCCTTTCTCGATCCCGTTGCAGATAAATTAATTGTGGCAGCCGCATTACTCCTCATTACTCATACGTATGCGACACCGTGGATCACCGTGCCAGCTGTTTTGCTCATGTTTAGAGAGATCTATATTTCGGCACTACGAGAATGGATGAGTCAACAAGGCAAACAAGATCTGGTAAAAGTTAATTTTACAGGCAAAGCCAAAACCATGGCGCAGATGTTGGCACTGATTGGATTGTTGTCCGAAATAGAAATATTTATGGGGATCCCAATTTATTGGGTAAGTTTAGGATATGGATTGTTGTACTTTGCAGCGGTGTTATCTTTTTGGTCAATGATTGAATACACAATTGCGGCGTGGAAAGATTTAAAAAACGCATAATTAAGCGTTCATAATAAAAGCAATTTGTCTGTTTTTAGTGCTTTCGGTTTAAAAATCAGCCAGTCAGTTCAAAAAGATACTTTTTGTTGTTGACACTTCTGATTGTGGATGTAGAATGCCCCCACAGTTTGAGGAGAGCAAGACGAAACGCAACAAACGTTAGTCTTAATTACCAAGAAAACTTATAGCGATGCGGGAATAGCTCAGTGGTAGAGCACAACCTTGCCAAGGTTGGGGTCGCGAGTTCGAATCTCGTTTCCCGCTCCA
>NZ_JBPOFP010000219.1:0-3229 GCF_051252315.1 Paraglaciecola sp.
CTATACATCTCCCCTCTTTGATTACCTATTTTGCACTAGAACACAAAGTAGGTGCGCCAGAAGAAGCAATAAAACCTATTCAAGAAGCCTACAACCTAGAGCCCTCAAATATAAAGTACGCGCTCCATTACGCTAAACTTTTGGAAGTAAGTAAAGAATATGATCAGGCTATTAGTATTTTAAAACAAATTACAGTTTCTAAAACAACACCTGCTCCCTATTGGAGATTACTCATAGACATTTATTTAAAACAATCTAAACCACAGAAAGTTGAAGATTCTTTAATTCAATGGACAAGCACCAATCCGGAAACAGGTGTTGCATGGCGTTATTTAGCAAATTTATATGAAAGCCAAGGAAACGTTAATAAAGCCTTAACACAAGTTAAAAGTGGAATAAAATTCGCAAAAACAGAACGTGACAACTTACTCGTATTAGAGATTCAACACCTTATCTATTTGAATAAAATCAAGGAAGGTAGAGAATCATTAAATCTGCTTGCAAACCAATACGAGGCAGATAACCCAGTGATAAACCTTTTAGAGGGACAACTTTTTACTTTGGAAAACAAATGTAAGCAAGCATTGCCCCTATTAGAGAATAACTATCATTTTAAACCAAGTGTAAAAGTGCTTAAACTCGTACTAAATTGCAACGTTAAACTTAATCATATAGAAGAAGCTGTAACCTTTACTAAAAACCACCTTAAAAGCTTCCCAAAAGACAACACAGCTCGATTATATCTAGCAGGTCTAGTTATGAAAAATGACAAGCCTTACGCTGAAGAAATTTATAAAAGAATCTTAGAGACTGATGAATTAAATAGGATAGCATTAAATAATTTGGCAGCTGTCATGCAAGAACAAGGGCGCTCTTCGGAAGCAGTTGAAATTACTAGTAATGCTCTTAAATTAGCCCCAGATGAGCCTTATTTACTGGAAATTCACGCAAGTGCTTTGTTAAAAAACAATCAAACAGACGAAGCTATTTCAGCTTATGCAAAAGCATACAATGCGAGTAATAAATCTAAAAAATATGCTCAATTTTATGTAGACGCACTTCGTAAAACAGGTAATGAAGCTGTGGCCAATAAAATTAGTCAAGACGCTGGAATTTAATCTATTAATTGACTATTTAAAGTAGATTAACTTTAAATAGTCTTTTTGAATTGGATCATTCGGTTAAAAGACAACGCTGGAAGGTAATAGCCATGAAACTAAGCATAGATAGAATTCCATTTAGTGATTTGAATTTTGAAAGTTATTTTGAAAAATATATTACGACACAAACACCTGTTGTTGTAGAAGGTGTATTTGCTTTTGATAGCCAGAAGATTACCCCTGAATACGTCAAACAAAAGTTCTATAGTGAAGAAAAGAAATCCCTTGGTTGGTTTGATTCAGAGCTCGTAGACAACGATATAATCACCATACCTGAATTTGTTAAGGATATTCTTAATAAAGATGAATTCTCGGTTAGAGAGTTTCCTATGCGTGTTTTTATGCAACCAGGTGGGCATGTCACCCTGCCCCATTACGATGGAAATAGTTTACACGGTTTAAACCTACAAGTATTAGGCGAGAAAAGGTGGATTTTAACTTCGCCTAATACCCCATTGCCATGCACCCCATTTATGTTTGCAGGACTAGTTGGAAACAACTTTAAGTACACACCTGAAAAGTACGATTTTTATGATTTTAATACCAAACCGGGTGATCTCGTATTTATTCCTAGATATTACTTTCACGAAGTCCATTCTTTAGGAAAAGTAAATTTAAACAATAATTGGGTTTTTACTCCAACTACACCTGACGAATCTACGGCTTTAGGCCGACGTGAAGTTGAAATAGTAAAACTTCGAAAAACTTGGCCTTTTGTTAATAAGGCGTTTTTTCCAGATGAATTCTCTAGTTATGGTGGGCAAGGCAAAGAACTAATCGACGCTTACAGTAATGATGTAAGTTTTTTCAGAATGGTTAGTAGATTTTTAAAAGAACTAGCAGGGTATCCAAAACTTATTATGCTTGCCAAACAAATAAAAAGCAGAGCAAACGACTTTTCCAAAAATAATTTTAATGTATAAGATTATAGAGGCGATTTAACGCCTCTTAGTTGTATTAGTTCAAACTTAAATGACCTCATAAACCTGCATGTAAGTTTTAGTCATTTGAGCCAGACTATACTTAGTAGAAACCAAGTCAAAAGCTGCACTTGTTTTTTCTTCAAACTTTTCAGGCGCTAAAAACAAATCAATAAAACATTCCGCGAGTAACTCCACGTTTGAAGCTGGAACAAAAGTGACTTCATCATCAGAAATAAAATGCCTAATTCCACCAACGTCAGTTGTCACTACTGGCACTTTACTGGCCATGGATTCTAAAATAGTCATAGGCATAGCTTCATAATTAGAAGAAAGGACAAAGGCGTCTGCCTGTGAAAGTATTTCCGCTATATCATCACGATAGCCTAATAACTCAACAAAGGATTGTAGATTGAGTTCTTTTATTTGACTCTCAAGCTCATGCCTAATTGGACCATCACCAGCAATTTGTAATTTAGTTTGTTTAAGCGCCGGGCATTTGTTCAAGGCAAAATGATAGGCGTTAAGCATTAATGCCTGATTTTTTACAGGATCCAATCGACCTACGGTACAAAATTTAAAACAATTTTCATCTTTATTAGACTTTTTATAATTGTCTAATGCGACACCGTTTTGAATGATTCGAATTGATTTAGATTTAATTTTAATTGAGTCTTTAACCCAAGAATACAGATCTTTGGAAACGACTATGTACTCATCAATAAAACCTGACATAAACTTTCGAACAAAATTATTACGACTATTTTGCCCTTTAGAATCATCTCCACCTCTTCCATGATCACTGTGGACTAACCATTTGATACCAGACAAAGCAGCAATCATTTGATATTCAATAACGCCAAAGTTATAAGTATTTAATACATCGGGTTTAATTTTTTTAAATAACTTAAATAATCGCCAATGACACATTAAATCTTTACCCGGCTTTTTATCTACACAATACACCTTAACGTCAGATTCAATTAAATCAATTAACTCGTATTCAGGTGTTAATGTGACAATAATATGTTCACAATCGTAATCAGAACTAGCGTTAATTAAATTAACAATCACTTTTTCTAATCCACCACACCCCATGCTATACACGAGATGTACGATTTTTTTACTCATAAATACACCCAAAGAGAA
>NZ_JBPOFP010000220.1:0-3228 GCF_051252315.1 Paraglaciecola sp.
GGTCAAAGTAGTGGGATTGATTTGGCAAGCAATATTTCTTCTGTATCTCAAAAAAAGAGGCGCCCCAAGCTTGGCCTCTCTTTGAATTTACCCAAAGCTCGAGAAGAGGGAGCTTTGTTAGGATCTGGGCTCTGTGGTGAGGTTAGAAGAGACATTGATCATGACGGATTTGTATTAAAAGACATTAGCCGATTTCCAAAAAATCTCGCACAGGAAGAATGTAGTTTGTTTCAACGTGTGTATGGAGAAAGAGCCGCTGTGGTTGTTGAAAAAGAGCATGGGGTTTATTTGAGGATGTTAGAAGTTCCGGGCAAAACTTTGGCTAAATGTGAACCATCTGAATTGCCTGTTAATGCGCGTGATTTATTTCTTCAGATGATATCTGATTTGAATGATGTTGGCATAATTCATGGTGATCTTCATTCTGGAAACATTATGTATGATAAGGACTCGAATAGGTTTTGGCCTATTGATTTATCTAATGCATATGATTCTTACTATAATAACCCAATTGAAGTTCGGGCTTTTATGGATATTGATAATGAAAAAAGGTTCCAAAACATAATGAGTAAATTGAGTAACTCAGCCTGATTTGATGGGCATTTAACGTAACGTCACTTAGTGCGAAGTGCAGTGTTTCGGTAGAACAATGATTCTCGAAAGGTCGCGATAGCGGTCTTTTTTGTGCCTGAAAGCAAGAAAAGCGAAGGGAAATTGCGAAGTAAGGTATTGAGGAGTAAGATTAACTCTAGATAAAACAAAGCCCCGAATCTCGTCTAATCTTGGCGGACAGCGAGAAGTCAGGGCCCAGCAATAATGCTAAGGAAAGTATACCAAATGACTAGCCATTCACAAGTCACAACTTACCGCCATAAGCGCGGTGTTGTTTGAAGACTCAGCAATCAAACGCATTTCAACTCGATCTAATCGAGACGTTTCCCCATAAGCCGTATTGCACCGATGAACTCGGTGTCACTTACATACGCCCAAAAAGTACTGCGATTAAGAAAAAATATCTGCAAGTGAACCAACCGAAGTTGGTCACGTACCTTGTCTTTGATATTGATCGACAAGGTGGTGTGTTGGCTTGGTACGACAACGATCTTCCAACGCCATATTGGACGAGCAAAAACCCAGAGAATGCACACGCACACATTGCGTATCGCTTGAAAATTCCATTCTGTACGTCTGATATCGCGCATAGTGAACCAATTCGCTACGCTGCTGCAATTGAGTCCGCGATGATTGAGCGTATGAAAGCGGATCGTGGATTCGCAGGACTACTGACGAAAAATCCACTGCACCCACATTGGCAAAATGAGTTCTGGACAGAGTACGAATACACACTCGATGAACTGGCAGAATATCTCGATCTGAAAGGCCACCCGTTACGTGGTAGCGAAGTATCAGGTCTTGGTCGTAATTGTGAGTTGTTTGATACGGTTCGTCAGTGGAGCTATAAGGCGATTCGGGAATACTGGGCGCCTAACTACAAGCGTCAGTGGAATTTGGCTGTTTACGACCAAGTGGAAGCCATTAACGCCCAATTTAAAGTGCCTTTACCTGTATCAGAAGTTAAAGCGATAGCGAAGTCGATCGCTAACTGGACGTATCGAGAGTTCACGCCTGAGAAGTTCCGTCAGAGCCAAGCTAAGAAAGGGGCTAAAGGTGGGAAAGTATCTAAAAGAAAACCAGTACAAGGCTCCGAGGCTCAAGTGAAGCCGTGGGAAAATTTAGGGGTTAGTCGAAGAACGTACTACAACTGGAAGAAGTCTGGAAATATTTAAAAATTTGCACTGGATAAGCCTTATCAGATAACAGCCCTTTTTAGGGCTGTTTTGCTTTCTAGCCTTAGCCTTATTCCTTTGGATTTTATTGTTCTATTCTCACCGCTCGGCGCAGTGTGTGTGTAAGCGAAGCGTTCGAACACCGAGCAAGCGGAATGCCACTTAATACCAATCTTTGGCACTGTCCCCGTATATATATTTTTCTATTCTTCTTTAGCTCAATTTTTATGCTAACCTAATCTCGCGCTTTTGTTTTAAGCCAGCATACACAGAGTGCACTTGCTACGCTCGTTTCTCTGTGAGCTGTAAAGGGGCGCTAACGCCCCCTTTACCCCCGTGTGAATTTATTCCCCTCATAGCTTTTACCGATATATGAAACCGATATGTAGAACTGATATATGGTCATATCGGTTTCACATATCGGTTTTTTTGATTTTTCTGTGTGAGCTTATTCTCACTCACTTTTTACGCTATTTCTGGGGACTCTTTTAGTGGACTCCCCTTCTGGACTGGCTTAGTCCGCTGAATAGGTCCACAAAACTAGTCCACTACAATGCCAAAAAAGATAAAATAAAAGAGCAGCTTAGAAACATGTTTCTAAGACCTAGGATGCGTAGCGCTACGCGCGACCAAGCACTTCTAGAGGGTGAAATAGTTTGTATTTTCGCAGGTCGTTCCTCCCTGGCTTAATTCAGCCTTTTCATCCAACCAGAATCACTTGGTCTCGCCTACTCAACGCATCCCAAGAGCATGCACTAAAATTAGCAATTTCCCTCTCCAGTTCGGCACTTTCAGTGATTGAATTTCTTAACGCTTATAGAGCACTTTCATTCCCACATAACAATTAAATCCCCTCGGAGGGGGACGCTGATCGCGATTGATTTAGGAAACGAAAAGTAGAGAGGCGCACCTCGAGTTTTGTGTTCGTTATTTGATTATCAGGATTCGCATTTTTTAGACGTCTGAAAAAAAAGCCGGTCTGCAGTGTCGCTTCAAGGTTCTTTCTGACGCGCTTACTTCGTTCGTTTGTCGGATCGTTCTTTCCATTAAAGAACTTCGTCCATTTTATGGAAAAGAACGATCTCATTTTATTCTCGATTCTTTGAAGCTGTTTTATGCTTGAGTTACGCCATTTCTTGTGAGGTTTTACTATGTCTAGCGCACCGGATGATTCCATCGTCTTAGTTTTATTGATTCTTGGTTATGCGATTTACAACATCATTCGAATCACACTCGAGATTCGTAATTCGAAATGCTGATTTAGTTTACTTTTAGCCGTTACGGTGTGCTTTTAGGGTGAGTTTGAACGATGTTAATTCGAGCTGAGATTCGCTCTGAAAGCGTCACAAACTTACAAGGCCGTATGGAAGCATATTGCCTTGATCAAGTGTCCAAAATCTTCGCTAAGAGCGTTTGAGGGGTTCTGAGGACTGTTTCTGAT
>NZ_JBPOFP010000221.1:0-3182 GCF_051252315.1 Paraglaciecola sp.
GGTACAAGCGCAGTTAGAGAGTGAAGGGTTTAGTCGTGAAATGCAGCTAGGTCAAGCAGGTATTAGTGCTCAACAGGCTCAATCAGACTTGGATACACAGTCACAAAACCGTAGGGTTCAGCTAGAGCAGCTAGGATTAACAGCTCAACAGGTTGATTCACAGTTACAGTCTGAAGGGTTATCACGTCAGCAGTCGTCTGCACAGTTAGCTTCACAGATTGCACAGACCGGTGCAGGTATTAGCGCACAGCAACAACAGCTTGGTCAAAGTATGTTAGGCTTAGGGTTACAGAGTCAAGAGTTAGGTGGTCAACTTAACATGCAAGACTTAGCACGTGCTCAAGGTATGTTTGGTATGGGTCAGCAGTCAGCTATGATGCCTTCACAGCTACAAGGTGCTGAGATTGCTAATATTGGTAACTTACTACAATCATCTAACATCCCGTATCAGCAGCAACTAGCAGCTGCTCAGATGGGCTTAGGAGCTCAGCAGTCTGAAGCAGACCGTCAGATGCAACTTACCAACTTACTAGCTAACTTAGGATTGTCTGAAACAGGCTTGATGAAAGATCTAGCATTAGGTGAGAGCACGTTAACACAAGAATACATCAAGTCACTTGGTAATATCGGTGCAGGTGTTGCAGGTATTAAGTTTTAGGAGTAAGCATGGCTAACATGATTAAAGATTTACTAGCGCCTGAACAGGCTAAGTTGTTGGATGACCAACTACGAAAACAATCCCTACAGCAAGGTGTTACCAACTATGGTAATGACTCTATGGGTAAGTTCTTGACTGCGGCTTCGGGGGCTCAACGAGCCTCTGAGGGCTTTGGCATGGCTGCTCAGCGAGCTATTGCAGGGAGACAAATGGGAGCTAATGAAACAGGGGCTGTACAGGCTCAACAACAGCAGCAAGTGATGGCTGATGCTTTAAAGACAGCGGAAGGTAAAACACAGTCTGAACGTCTTTTAAACGCTGCTGAGAAACTAGAAAAAACAGGACTTACACAGGCAGTTATGAAGGCTACTCAACTACGTGAGCAAGCAGCTGCTTTGGCTGTTCAGGAAGAGCAACTTAACCTACAGAGGAAGAGAGTCGGTATCGAGGGTGATAGAGTTAGTGTTAACAGAACTGAAGCAGAGAATAGAGCAACAACCCTTAGATTACAAGAAGAGCAACAAAAAGCTCAAAATGAATTGGCACAGCAACGTATAACTGCCAGTACAACAACTCAGCAAGTGACTGTGGACTCTGAAGGTAATAGATTCAATATGATTACAACTGAAGGGGGCGAAGTTAAATACGTTCCTTTGGGCGAGGCAAAAGCCCCTGTGGGAGAAGCTAGGACGGTAAATGAAATAACTGTAGATAGTCAGATTAAGGCACGAAACGACTTACAGTTCAATAAGGAGTTCTTAGAGTCTAGGAAAGAAGCTGTTACTGCATTTAAAGATACTAAAAAGGTCTTTTCATCTGCTGATAACGCATACAAGCTGCTACAGGAGTTACAAGCAGCAGGAGGCTCAACTGGTGGTATTGTAGCTGAAACAGAGCGTAAGATTAAACGTTATTTAGGTATTGCAGATGATAAGTCAGTCCCTTCTGAACTACTGAAGAAAGAGTTGGGGATGGCTATTGCTGCGAACCTTAAAGCAACGTTTGGTGGAAGTCAGATTACAGATTCGGAGCGTAAGTTCTTAGAAGCCAACATGATTTCTATTGAAGATACACCAGAAGTAATACTACGTAAGCTAAAAGCCTCGATGGAAGTGTCTAAAAGTGGTATGGAGAAGTTAACCAAGCTAAGTAGCGCTAAAGGCTACACAGACTTTGTAGCTATTCAAAACGATTACATAGAGCAGGACTATTTAGACGTTCAAGATAAGTATGAGTTAAACTTTGGTTCTGTAGGTAGAGCTAATTCACTTGAGCAAATGACGCCCGACCAAATAGCAGCCAAACAGGCTATACAGCGACGAGCAGAAGAAAAAGCTCGTCAATCTCGCAGAGGTCAGGGCGCACGTTAGGGGTATTAAATGGCAGATATAAACAGTTTAACTGATGAGCAGTTAGAGCAGGTAGCATTAGGTAAAATTAGCTTAGACGAAGCAGTGGGTAAAACATCTTATTACACCGCCGATAATATTGACGAACTTTCTGATGAGCAGTTGGCTATGGTAGCTGCCGGTACTCCGTTAAGTGAGATTAAAAAGGAACGTAACGAGTTTGTAGGGATGGGTACGTCAATAGGCGGTGCGTTAACAGGAGCAGCTGTGGGAACGGCTATTTTACCCGGTGTTGGTACTGCTATTGGTGGCTTGATTGGGGGCGCTGTCGGCGCTTTCGGTGGTGAACTTGCAGAAGACCAGTTACAAGGCGAAGACCTGAACTACGCTAATGCCGCTAAAGAGGCAGCTATATCGGCAGGTATAGATGTGGCTACGTTAGGTGTAGCTAAGTGGGCAAAACCTGCTTATTATGCAGGTAAACGTGCTTTAGGCTTTACAGCTGAAGAGGTTGCACAGGATATTGTTCAGAAAGCTGTAGTAGATAAAGGTTTGCAGGTTGCAGGAACACAGACAAGCTTAGCAGCTACGCAGGACTTATTATCCACGACAGGTGCTACGCTAACCCCTAGTCAAGTAGGTGGTGATGGTATACTTGAATTCTATGAGAACATTGGTAGAGGTGGTATAGCTTCTGGTAAGTTGTTTGAAGAGAATATGGTAAAAGTTAATGATGCGGTGAGCGGAGCTATTAATGATTTAATAGGTAAGCACCAAGCCGGTGTTGCTTTAAAGGGTGAGCTAGGTGAGTCTGTAGACAATGTACTTTATGAGGCTAAGAAGTCACTGGGTAAGCAATATGAAATAGGTTTGCGTGAGGTCGAATCTCTTATAAAGAATGACAAGGTTAACGTTATAGGGATACATGAAGCCCTTGAGGGTTTCTTAAAGTCTAAGACCAATAAACTAGGCGGTAGTTCTTTACAAAATGATGCTTTACGTATTATAAAGGATTTGCAGAAAGACCTTTCTAATGGTTTTAAAGTTGAAGATATTGTGGAGACTGTCAGAGTACCTGTAAAAGGTTTGTTTGGAGAAACTACATATAGAAATGTTAGCAAGGTAACAGGCAAGAAGAAAGTACCAGTACCTCTTATGGCTAAACAGCTTATAGA
>NZ_JBPOFP010000222.1:0-3179 GCF_051252315.1 Paraglaciecola sp.
ATCAAGAAGTAGAAGCCTTTTTTGAAAGACATTCACCCGAATCTATTATTGTTTGTGAGCTTGAAGATCCTGAGAAATGGCAGAAACTAGGCGCTTTTTTAGGAGTTCAGGTACCAATAGGTTACGGCTCTCATCAAAACAAATCAAAAAAATAACCTAATATATGCCGGATAAATGTCGTCAAACTCTAATGCATTGAGTAGTTAATTGAAAAATCTTAAGCAAAAAGGGCTAAGTGCCTTTATTTGGGATTTTATGGGGAAGTTGGCTAATCAAGGTTCCAGCTTTATCATTACTATTTTTCTTGCTCGGTTACTTGAGCCTGGTGATTTTGGCCTCGTGGCTATCGTTATGGTAGTGGTTGGTATTTCACAGGTTTTTACTGACGTAGGACTATCTGGAGCATTGATTCAGAGGAAGAATGTATCTCTTACTCACTATTCGTCGGTTTTCTATTTTAACCTTTCTATTGCGACACTGTTGGCGCTTTTAACTTATGTAGCCGCACATCCCATTGCTAAGTTTTATAACAATGAAAGGTTAATACCTTTAATAGAAGTAATTAGTATTCTTTTTATTATAAATGCTCTGAGCAGTGTACAAAGAACGAGACTAAGGAGGCAGCTCAATAACGCATTGATTTCTAAAGTAGAATTTATAAGTTCAATTTTTTCCGGTGCGATTGGCGTACTCCTCGCGCTTAATGGTGCGGGTGTGTGGAGTTTAATGGCACAGATTATTGTTGGAAGTGCATTTAATACTTGTGCCTTTTTTATATATTCAGGTTGGCGACCGCAGTTTTTATTTTCGTTTACTGCTTTGGCTGATCTTTGGGCATTTGGTTTTCGCATGTTTTTTGTTAGTTTACTAAATGCAATTACAGAGCGAATAGATTTTCTTATTATAGGAAAATTATTGTCACCTGAGACTTTAGGTTTTTTTCAACGAGCAAAATCGTTAAGAATGCTTCTGATTAAGTACACGTCTCAAAGCCTAATGTCTGTTTTATTCCCTGTATTAAGTTTAATTCAGGACGATTTACCACGATTCCAAAACGTTATACTAAAATCACTTAATTCTATGTGTTTTATAGTGTTTTTACTCGTAGGTGGTTTCTATTTGAGTGCAGAGGGAATGATACTTTTTCTCTACACAGATAAATGGGCTGCTTCTATTCCATATCTAGAAATGCTTTTAATAAGCGCAACAGCCTATCCAATTAATGCTGTCCTAGTAAACGTATTAAGTAGTAGAGGTAATTCAAAGTTATTCTTAAGAATGGCATTAATTAAGAAAACAATTTTTTTTAGTAGTTTATATGTTGCATTTCAGTGGGGATTAATGGGGTACTTATATGCTTTAATCGTTCTAAGCATTGTTAATACATACATTTCTATCTATTTTGTTTCATACGAAATACAAATCAAAAAGTGGACGCTTTGGAAACCAATATTAACTCAAATAGGAACAACGCTTATTTCAGTGGTATGCGCGCTTAGTTTTGCTAATTATGTAATGGTGACATCTTTAAACAAATTCCTTCTAACAAACACTACCTTTGTTGTTCTATTTCTCGCTCAAAATATACTTTTAAAAACAACAGGATATATTCATATTTTGGACGAAGTAAAAACTATCTTGAAAAAGAAAAAATTGCTGTCTTGACCCTACTTAAAAGTAAATGAGTTAAAACGTTCTATAGTCTTTAATCCAACCACTCAACAATAAGAATTTTAATTGGATGGTGTTTTTTCTATTGCTTCTTGAAACATAGGAATAAGCAATTTGTTACCGTTTTCACTAAGATGATCACCATCAGAATAAAGCGGTCTGCCATCTAATGAACCAAAACAGAATTTTTCATCACAAAGATATTCAGCGGTATCGAGTACGGTAATAGCGCATTTATCTTGTACTTGCCTATTCAACTTTTTAATAAACTGATTTCTTTCTAAATAAAGTTTTTTATCGATTTTAATATCTTGCAAATCGCCGCTCAAAGCAGCACGACGCGACATTGTATTGGGTACATTAAGCCTCATTTCAGGAATAGGCTCAGTAATAAAGACAGGATTTTGTTCAGCTAATTGGCAAGCTGTTTTCTCGTATTGTCGAGAAAAGTCATTCAACAAACCGCTTTCAACTATTGTATATTTTTTGTCGAAATAAATGGCTGGGGACAGACCTTGAAAACGCCTAGGATTCGTTTGACCGTATAAATATCCAGATGCTCTATTCACAACAAAAATTGGAATTCCTACATATTGATTTTGTAAAATATCAATGTTTCGGGCATTTGCTTGGGTGCAATTATAAATTGCATAATTCCGGTTTTTAGCTCCCAATATAAAGGGACAAGAGTGTCTTGCTAACACCAATACCCCAGCATTATTATCCATCAATGACGAAATTAGTGCTGTAGCTAATGAGTTAGCATGAGAATCGCCAATAATAATTGCTTTAATTTTTTGGTGATTTCCCAAAACACAACCTTCATGATCTGAAGAAGATTTGGGACTGCTTAAACACATTTTTGTCTTTAAGCTTCTATTGTCTGCCTCGGCAGCCGCGATGAGAATTTTTTTGTCAAAACGAGCTTCAAAGCCATCCGAGTGTTGCACTGCTGCGCCTATTGCACCTAGAGAACTTACTATTACGCACAGTAAAACGCCGCTTCGCTTGTTTGAATTAGTATTAACACCAACAAAAGCGCGATTTAAATACTTAAACTTATTTTCGATTAGGTAATAAGACAAAGCTCCCAAGACCACTGAAAGTGCAAGCCCAACGAATATCCACACTCCACTTGGAATAAGCTCAAAGTAGTTCAGCAAAACAACTACTGGCCAATGGTATAAGTAAATAGAATACGACGTTTTTCCTAACCAGTTAAAAATAAAGTTATTAGTAAAAATCGAATCTGATCTAGCAGCCAACATTATCATTGCAGTGCCAAATACAGGAAAAATAGCGAGATAACCTGGCCATATTTCTTCAGTTGTATAAGAAAAAACACAAATTACTATTAGTAACAAGCCAGCTAACTCAATCAGCTTTCCTCTAAAAGAAGATAACGATACAGGATAAAGATAAACAAGAGCACCAGCTAGTAGCTCCCAAGCTCTAGTGTGGAGTAAATAAAATGATGCAGTTGGGTATTTATCAGAAAACCCTATGGA
>NZ_JBPOFP010000223.1:0-3167 GCF_051252315.1 Paraglaciecola sp.
GGTCATATTGAGCTACTTTAAGCGCTATCCTTCCTAAACCCAAATATGCTTCACCTTGTTGCGGGTTTGAATACAAAATATTTTGATAGATCTTCTTTGCATTAACTAAATCCCCTTTCGCGAGTAAACTTGCTGCCAATTTTAAATCCGACAATAAATGAGCCCTCAATAATGAATATTAAAATCAACAAAGATTTCAATATTTTTAACGATTTATAAAAAAGCCTGACCAAATTGGCCAGGCTATAATTTTAACCTACTAACTATTAGAAGTTATACGTCGCATTGACATAATAAAGGCCACCATTAAATCCAAATGGAGAGGTTTCATAATACACGCCGCCCCAATTGTTGTTTGGAATACCTTGAGACGCTGGAATATTGATTCTAGTTGCTTCTTGATCAAATATGTTTTGTGCTCCTGCACTCAACGTAATGGATTCGTTTAAGAAATAACTAACTTCGAAATCAACGGTAACAGCAGAGTCTGCCGTTATCGCTGTCGCATCATAGTCTACGTGTACGCCTTGATATTCACCGTAGTAGTTAACACGAGTAAACATAGAAACTTCTTCCCATGCTTGAGCCCAAGTGAACGTACCACGATGATTAGGTAAATCTTCTTCTAAACGTTTTACTTTAAAATCACCAGTAATAGCAGAGAACTTAGTGACTTCTGTGTCATTCCAGTTATACGCCAAACTAAAGGTCGCATCACCTTCAAAAAGGTCAGCTGAATAGTTGGCAACAACATCAACCCCTTTGGTTGTTGTATCAAAGTCATTTGTAAAGAAACTAACCTGCTGCAAGCTATCAACATTAGCCACGCCTGCTGCTTTTAGCGCCAGTTTATTAGATTCAGATAACGTGATCTTATCTGATTGACTGATACGATCTTCAACATCGATACTATAAAAATCTACAGTCATGAAGAAGTTGTCGTATGTGTAAATGGCACCTAAAGTGAAGCTTTGAGACTCTTCTGGTTGTAACTCTGTACCGCCTAACTCAACAGATATTGGATTCGTTGGTGGTAATAAAGCAGAATCAACTAATACGCCGCCATCAAGACTCGTCTGAACGTTACTAACATTGGCTTGACCCACTGTTGGCGCTCTAAAGCCTGAACTAATGGAACTACGTAGTGATAGATCATCTGTCACGTTTAATTGTGCAGAAAACTTATAGTTTGTTGTGGAACCAAAAGTATCATAATCTTCAAATCGTAGCGCACCCCCTAATAATAAAGACTCAGTAACTTGGGCTTCAACGTCAACATAACCGGCATAGTTACGACGAGTTGATGTTCCACCATCTGCTGGTTTAAATCCTGGGAAACCGTTTGAACCAATACCAAATTTTTGAGAAGTTAAAGGTCCTGCCGTGAATGAAGCTTCATCACCAACAACTACTTGGAACGACTCTTCACGCCATTCTAAGCCACCTGCAACGTTAACTTCTTCGTATAAGCCCATGTCTACTAACTTAGAAATATCAGCGTTAAAGCTCTTCTCTAACTGTATATAACTACCAGGCTTAAAGTCACGTGGAGTATCAGGCCCTAAAGAGGCATTTATTGTGTTATAGATAACAAAATTTGATTCACTGCGACCTACTGAACCACTTAAGTCGTAAAGGGCTCCTTCTAAGACCCCACCTTTAAGCTCGCCTTTTGTACCAATTGTTAATGAAGTATCTGTTATATTCCCACCAAAGTTAGGAGTAAAACCTTCTGGTAAAATTTCATTAAACGCAAAACAGTTTGCATCGTTTTGAACGCCGTCTATGTAATCTTGTTGAGACGTAACATTAGCTGATGTAATGGGGATAACTGGGCAATCAATGCCATCACCAAGACCTAAACCATCATTAACTTGTCCAACAGGACCAGGTGTTAAATCTGCAATTAACAAAGTGGCGCCATCATCCACAGAATAAACCGTGCCACGCGTATGTGGGTTTCTGTAGTAAAAACCACCTCTTACGTCACGTTCAGAGTAGTTACCAAACATGTAAAATTCTTTATCGTTACCAAGATCTAGTCCAACATTACCAAATAAAGTAATGTCATCATTTATCTCTGGGGAACCCCAGATTTGCGCTGGATTCGCTACATTTAAGCCCGCTTCACCAAATGCCTGAGCATCAGGGCGTTGCACACTTCGACTAGTGGCATCAACATTTTTATACTGAAAACTTAAGTTGGCAAAGCCATCTCGAGTTAAAGGCATTCCAACATTACCAGATACTTCAGTTGACGTACCATCACCTTCGTAATATTCACCACGACGCACTGCAAGAGAGCCGCCTTCAGCATCGTCTTTTAGTACAAAGTTCATAACACCAGCAATAGCATCTGAACCGTATTGTGCTGCCGCACCATCTCGTAATACTTCTACTTGTTTAAGAGCGATACTAGGAATAACTGAGATATCAGGTCCTTGAGCACCGTCATTTATCCCACCACCTAAAAATGCAATAACTGATGAACGATGTCTTCTCTTACCGTTTAATAATATTAAAGTGCTATCTGCTGGTAACCCACGAAGGTTAGCAGGACGAACCAATGAAGCTGCATCACTGATTGGATTTGAGTGTACATTCAATGAAGGTACAGTACCTTTTAATATTTCTAACATGTCAGTATTACCTGACTTAGCTAATTCATCTGCACCAATAATATCGATGGGAACCGGAGAATCTCCGATTGAGCGAGGAGCAGCCCTAGAGCCAACTACGGCAATTTTTTCGATAGATGCGGCTTCTTCTTGAGCAAAAGCGGGTGTAACTGCAGACACTGAACCTAATGTAACTGAAGCAGCTACAACGTATCTGATACTTTTAGCGAGTTTTGTAATAGATGTGTTCATTTAAATTCCCATATATTATATTTTTGTGTGCGTAAACTTCTGAATTTTTACGTGAGGGTTAAATCTGAGTAACCTCTACATGATTCATTCAAAAGAATTCCCCTGAAAATTTGGCATAATAATTTTGCCAATTACCATCATATATACCCAACAAACTGAAATACAATTAATTTGCGCTAAAACTAGGTATTTTTGCTTTAAATGTAAATAAGTAGCCTATTTTTTAACGTTAAATTTAAAATAAAAGTATGTTTATTTTGATATAATTCAGGTTTTTGACTGAAAATCAAGTTTGTA
>NZ_JBPOFP010000224.1:0-3140 GCF_051252315.1 Paraglaciecola sp.
AGTATATACTGAATAGCCATAAGTCGATTTTTGGCGGCCTCTACTATCGTTTTTCACATGCCAGCCTGCTTCCCGATCTTTCTTGGGTTCGCCATCTTTACCATTACCCGAGCCTGAACGCGCAGCTTCAATAGGGGTTGCATCGATAATATTTATTCGACCTTCTGACATAATGATGTTTTGAGAGTAAGCGGCTAAACAACCACACTCTTGCAGTTCCAAGGAAGTAACTTATCTATATCTTCTATCGTGTCAGCCAGCGGCAGTTGAGTGAACAGCCGTCTCAGATAAGCATAGGGTTCAAGCCCATTCGCTTTGGCGGTTTCGATGATGCTATATAAATTGGCGCTACTAGCGGCACCTTTTTGGCTCGTACTGAACATCCAGTTCTTTCGGCCAATGACGAACGGGCGGATGCTGTTTTCTGCGCGATTATTATCAATCGGATAGCAACCATCCTCAACGTAGCCCGTTAATCGAGACCATTGATTCTGTAAATAGAACACCGCTTTGCCAATGGCTGTTTTAGGTGGGGTATTGGCGATTGCCTTATCAAGCCACATCCTAAGTTTGCTTAGGATGGCTTTTGATTGTTTTTGTCTTATTTCGTAACGTTGATCTGCGGTAAAATCTTCGCAGGCCTTTTCAACACGATAGAGCTGCTGGATCAGTGAGAGTACTTGGTCTGCCCGGCCTGACTTTCCTTTGACTTGCTGCTTTTTAGCGTCCATAAACTTGCGACGTGCATGTGCCCAACAACCTAAGCGAGTCAGCTGCCTTTCATCGCATACACCTTGATACCCTTCATAGCCATCGACCATCAAAGCGCCTTCAAAATCATTTAGTTTGAGCTTTGGTGTATCACCATTACGGGTCGGTGAGTAGTTGAACAGTACTGCGGGTTGCCCACTTTGCTGCAAGCTACTGATAACCCACATGTAGCTTTTGCTCTGGGCTTTTCGTCCAGGTTCATTGAGTACTTGTACAGGCGTTTCATCCATATGCAAAACGGGCTGTAGTTGCATATGATCTAATAATCGATTAATAATGGTTTGCACTAAATCACCGCAGTGGATCATCCAGTTAGCTAAGCTCGTACGATCTAACTTGATACCATTTCGCTCTAATATAGTGACTTGCCGATACAGCGGTAATGCATCTGCATATTTACTGGTCGCGATGTATGCTAGAAGTCCTGCAGAGGCGATGCTTTTCTCAATAGCCTGTCTTGGCTTCTTGGCGGTAACGACGTAGCTATCACAGCAAGGACAAGCATACTTTTGGCGAAGGTGACGTAAGACTTTAACTTTAGCGGGGATAATATCGAGTTGTTCATGTTGTTCGTTGCCAATGAGCTTTAACGCACTGCCATCGTGAGGACAGAACTTTTCTGCATCCTCTAAATCGTAAATAATCTCTTCACGCGGCAATTCCGCAGGGAGTGAGATGCGCTTTTTCTTACGGCGCTTATGCTCAGGAACAACAATATCAGATAACGTTAATTGTGACTCAAGATCGGTATATTCTTCTGTCTCATTGAATAATGACACTTGTTCAGCCGCTGGAAGCTTTTCACTTTTGCTGCCAAACTGTAGCGCACGGAATTGCTCAAGCATGCTTTCAAGCAACTCAATACGCCGATCTTTACGCACTAAATCTTCGCGTAAATTATTAACTTCAGTTTCAATATCAACAGGATTATTCATGCTGATATTATACTATCTTTGACCTAGCTAAGCTGCGTATATTGCTGTGATTTATGCGGTTTCATGCTATTTATATCAAAGCCACGTAGTAACCAATTCATCTGTTCACTATCCAATTTTATTACTTGGTCAGCATGCTTTTTTGGCCATTGGAATTTGTCTTTTTCAAGACGTTTATACCACAAACAAAAGCCTGTTTTATCCCAGTACAACAACTTGAGTTTATCTCGCCCTTTATTACAAAAGACAAACAAACCAGAGCCATAAGGCGAAAGTACCATTTCTTGCTCGACTATAATCGACAAACCATTGATAGACTTTCTAAAATCTACAAAGTTACGGTGTAAATAAACGCGATCAAATTCACTTAATCCCCTCATGTTTGTAACTCACGTAGCAACTGGGCTATAAATTTAGGGTCGCAGCTATTATCACACTGAAAGGCTATGCCATTGCAGGTAAGCGCTAGAGTTGTAACAGATGGCTTTGTTGTAGGCTTTACCTTAATGAAGGCGGGCTTGGTTTTATTGAACTTGCACTTATAGAAGCTGTAATATTTTGCATTAAGGCTATTCTCACGGCAAAACTGAGCAGCAGTTAACCCCCTACTCGCTTGCTGTTCAACGATGATTTTCCAATCAGCTAATGATCTACGACTCATAGACTTACTCCTCGAAAAAGATGCTAGTGTAATGTGATCAGTTTAGTGCTGGATAGGATGTGGTTCGTTCGGCGCTTACAATACTCTAACGAGATTCTTAGTCTTTAATTGTTAGCAACTTTTGATAGACATAAAAAAACCTCCATTAGGAGGTTTTTTTATGCTAAGAAAACTAATCTAGTGACTAGTCTTCAGTCACATCTTTCATAGATAGTTTAATACGACCGCGTACATCAACATCTAATACTTTCACTTTCACCATTTGATCCATTTGAATGTAGTCAGTGACCTTTTCTACACGCTTGTTATCAATTTGTGAAATATGTACTAGGCCATCTTTACCAGGAAGGATATTAACAAAAGCACCAAATTCTTCTAAACGAACAACTTTACCTTCGTAAATCTTACCGATCTCAGCTTCTGCAGTAATACCTAATACGATATCAGTTGCCGCTTTAGCTGCCGCTTTATCAGATGCGAAGATACGAACCGTACCGTCATCATCTAAATCAATCATTGCACCCGTCTGTTCAGTGATAGAGCGGATAGTTGCGCCGCCTTTACCGATAACATCACGGATTTTCTCAGGATTGATTTTGATCATTGTCATCGCAGGTGCGTTGTCCGGTAATTCTGGACGAGCGTAACCGATAACTTTAGCCATTTCTTGAAGAATATGAACACGTGCGTGTAGCGCTTGCTCAAGAGCGATGTCCATAATCTCTTCAGTAATACCCGTGATCTTGATATCCATTTGCAATGCAGTGATGCCC
>NZ_JBPOFP010000225.1:0-3133 GCF_051252315.1 Paraglaciecola sp.
AAAGGCTGGACAAGGTCTTAGCGGTATGCTTACTGGAAAGACCTACACAGGGGCTAATGAGCAGGCAGCTGTTCAGCGTCAGCAAACACAAGCAAAGAACCTTGAAAGCTTAAAGGAAGAGGCTAAAAACGCTATATACTCAACACCAGCATTAGGTGAAGAAGCAGCTAGTAATTTGTTAATGGCGATAGAGAAAGACCCTACAGGTAAGCGAGCAGAGCAGGTTATTAAGAAGTATGGTATGCCTGACGCACCGCAGAACACAGCTGATGCGTTTATTAAGTCTGTTCAGTTGGGTATCAATAACGGAAGTATTAGTGCTGAGTCTGGAATAGCAGCTATAGAGGCTGAACAACAGCAGAGCGGAAGTGGTAGAGATAAGTTGGAGTTCACTTCCAAAGGCGCTGAAAGGGCTGCTGAGAAAGACCTGTCTGCTAAAGATAAGGAACGTTATAATAATCTGTTAGACGAAACTAATGAGTTAAAGCGTAAGAATATTGAGACAGCTACCATCACACAATTGTTAGATACTATTAAGCCTACAGCAGGTGCAGCAGCACAGGTTGAGAGTTTGTTTAAGAATGTTTTCGGTACTCAGGATACAGCCAGTGTTTTAAGAGCACGTATTGAAGCGTTACGTGTGGCGCAGTCAATCGGTAACTTACCACCTGGAGTTGCTTCTGATAAGGATATTGAATTAGTATTAAGTGGTACACTACCAAGTACAGCTAACCCAGAAGCACTAAAAGAATGGTTTGCGGCACTGAACAGACTTAACAATCTAGCCATTGAAGAGTCAGAGGCACAGTTAAAATACTTCGATGACAAAGGTAGTATGAAAGGTTATTACACAGAGCGTCGTGACTTTAACCGCAAAAGAGCTGAAAAACAAGCAGCTGAACGTCAGGCAGAGTTAGATGCTATTGTGGCGACTCGTGCTGAAAAGATAGCAAAAGCTAAAGCAATGCAGCAAGCAACCCTTGAGAGAGAGCAGCGTGCGGTATCTAGTCTTAAGGAAGATAAAAACATAGAGACTGACTTTTTTGGGAGGTTTTAGATGACTGATTTTGACAGTATGAGCGATGCTGAGTTAGACCAGTATCTACTAAAAAACTCACCAGCCTCTAAACAGTCCTCTGCAATTGACTTTGACAGTATGAGTGATGAGCAGTTGGATAGATATCTTGCGGGAAAGCCAATAGATGCTCCTGAGCGTAACGAGTTTATAGGTATGGGTAGTTCTATAGCGGGTGCTTTAGGTGGTGCAGCAGCAGGTTCTGCTATTCTTCCGGGTGTAGGTACAGTTGCAGGTGGTATCATCGGAGGCGCTTTAGGTGCTTTCGGTGGGGAACTAGCCGAAGATGTTATGTCAGAGGAAGAGCTTAATTACGCCAATGCTGCAAAAGAGGCAGCTATATCCTTTGGTATTGATGTGGCTACTCTAGGTACGGCTAAGTTTGCAAAGCCTGTTTATTTTGCAGGTAAGAAAGCATTAGGCTTTGCAGGCGAGGAAGTAGGTAAAGATATTGCTGAGAAAGTAGCCACTAAAGCTACACAACGAGCAGGTACTCCACTATCTCTAAAATCGACTGCCGAGCTATTAGGCGAGAAAGGGGCGGTACTAACGCCTATTCAGCTTGGTGAGAAAGGTATATTAGGTTTCTATGATAACTTAGGTAGAGGTGGTATACTATCTGGAAAGATGTTTGATGAGAACATGGTTAAAGTTAATGAAGCTGTTTCTGGCGCTGTTAATGATTTAGTAGCTAAGAATGATGCTGGTGTTATGATGAAAGGTGAGCTAGGTGCTGCTGTAGATTCTTTGTTTCATGAAGCTAAACAGGGACTCAGTAAGCAGTATGAGCTAGGCTTAAACGAAGTTCAGCGAATGATTAGGAACGATAAGGTTAATGTTATACCTATTCATAATGCTATTGATGGTTTTGTTAAATCTTACTCGCAGAAGATAGGCGATAGCGCATTGCAAGATGGTACGTTATCTTTACTTAAGCAAATTAAGGGCGACTTGTCGAATGGTTTTAAAGTTGTTGATGTTGTTAAGGATGTACGGAAACCATATAGGAATGCTCTTGGACAGACCATGTATAAGACGGTTAAAGAAGTAACAGGAACTAAAAAAATACCTGTTGCTATACCTGCTGAAGAGCTAATTACATGGCAGAAGAAGGTTAATAAGGTTATTACCGAGATGGGTAATCCACAGAGTAGTATGTACAATAGCGCTATAGATGCTGACTTAGCTAAAGTATCAAATACTCTGCGTAAGTCTGTTGACAAGTCTATGATGGGACTTAACGCTGAAGCCTATGGTAAGTATATTGGAATTAAAGACCAGTATAGAAAAGGTATAAAGACACTGCGTCCTGATAATATCAAATCCATAATAAACTCAGCAGGTAAAGAGGACTATGAAAGACTTGGTAAGTTATTTGTTCAGGAAGGTGTTGTTAACTTAGACCAGTTTAAGAAGACGTGGCAAGCTTTAAACTTCTCTGTAAAGTCTATGAAGCCTGAAAAGCTTCAGCAGTTAGGTTTTGCCAATAAAGATGAGTTGTTCAAAACTATTAAGTCTACATACATGCAGAACTTACTTCCTGCTGTTAATGATGTTAGTTTTGACATTGGTAAGTACGCAGCTAAGATGTCCAAGATGACAAAGGAGGAGTTGTCACAAGCTAAAACTGTAATGGGTAAGGACTTTGGACGGTTCAATCAGATACGTAATGCTATAATTGATGCGTCTGTTAAACCCGGTAATGACATTGGTATGTTAGCCCTTCGCTCGAAAGAGTTACAGGCAGGTACAGCGCTTGCTGCTGGTTCTTTTGGTGGTGTTGGTGTTGGTTTGTTTGCATTGTTTGCTCCTAAACTAATGGCTAAGATAGCTTTAAATCCTAGGACTCAAGGACTGTTGATAAACATCCTGAACAGAAGTAGTAAGACTCCTGAAGGTCTTAAGATAACTGAAAATGCTATACGTACATTACTAGCAGCTGAAGGTGTTGATTTAGCGGCAGAGCCTCTTACTTCACCTAACTAAAACTAAAAAGCCCTACACAGACCTATTAAGTCTATGTAGGGCTTTGTTTTATTCGAAGTCTTCTAGTTCTAT
>NZ_JBPOFP010000226.1:0-3097 GCF_051252315.1 Paraglaciecola sp.
AATTTTGCCAGTGGCGATGGCGCCTGTTTGGGCTGTTCTGAAAAGTCAGTAGTACATATTTTCACCGCAACTGTAGAGTCACTCATGCAGCCACGTATAGAAAAACACATGGCATATTTAGAAGAACTCACAGATAAACTGGAAAAGCACATTCAGGTTAAGTTGATGAATGGTGTGAATTTAACCGATTCCAATACCATGTCTAAAATTGTTACCGAAATGCAAAATTCAGATTTAACTATGGCTGAAATAACGCGTAGATTAGAATCTGAACAGGGTGGTGAACCCGTTGACCAGGAATGGTTACGTGATGTAACTCAACTGCTCACTCAATTGAAAAAGCTCAAATGGAAATATACCAATGGAACCACAGGTAAGGGGCGATCCAACATGGGGATGCTTAACTCCACAGGCTGTACATCGGTTTGGGGTAGCACGTGGCCATTTAACCCGTATCCATTTCCTTGGGCGAATCACTTATTCCAAGACTCGCCCTCTATGGCGATGGGAATCTTTGAAGGACATATGGCTAAAATGGCTGACGGCTTTAAAGCGATACGTAAGGCAGAACTGGAGCTTGAAGGAAAATATGATGCCACTGAACATGACGATTTTTTCACCTACTTCAATTGGAAACAATTTACAGATCAAGAATGGTTGCTTTGTCCACCAGTGGTAGCATTAGGTGGTGACGGTGCTATGTATGATATCGGTTTCCAAAACCTATCTCGTCTGATGGCTTCGGGAAAACCGATTAAAGTCATCATTGTTGATACACAGGTATATTCCAATACAGGAGGGCAGGCTTGTACTTCCGGATTTATCGGTCAGGTTTCAGACATGGCTCAATACGGTAAGGTATGGAAAGGAAAAAGCGAACCTCGAAAAGAGATTGGTCTCATTGCGATGGCTCACAGAAACACCTACGTTATGCAAGCCACCTTGGCAAATACGAGTCAAATGATCGAAGGGTTTATTGATGGTCTGATGACCAAACGCCCTGCGCTTTTCAATCTATACACTACCTGTCAGCCAGAACATGGTGTAGCAGACGATTTGGGTGCACACCAGGCAAAATTAGCTGTAGAATCAAGAGCGTACCCCATATTTAAATACAATCCGGATCATGGTATAAAAGCCAAGGAAGCCTTTGATTTATCAGGCAATCCAGCTTTAGGTGAAATCTGGCCTACCTACGATTTAAAATATCTGGAATATGGGCAGGAACAGTGTATGAAATTACCAATGACGTTTGCAGATTTTGCATTAACGGAGGCACGATTTAGAAAACATTTCAGAAAAGCACCGCGAAATACCTGGAATGATAATATGATACTCTTGGCTGACTTTTTAGAACTGGATGAGAACGAACGTAAAGACAAGTTCCCTTACATCTGGGCAGTAGACAGAAATCAAAAACTCAACCGCGTATTGGTGGCGAAACCAATTGTTGACTCTTGTGAAGAACGGCGCGATTTCTGGTTGATGTTACAAGACATTGCGGGAGTAGAAACAGAAAAACTACAAGAAGAAAACCTTGAAGAAAAAATAAGAAACGAAGTGGTTGGAAATATAGCCCAAGGTTTAATGCAACTTGCAGGGGGTAATGGAAGCGGTATTCTGAAAATGGCTATGGAAAAACCAGCAGAAACCAATGGGGTAGCAGTTGAAGAAAAACAATCAAATGGGGACTATATGGCACCATGGTTGGAAACAGATGAATGCACCTCTTGTGATGAGTGCATCAAACTCAATCCGAACATTTTTGCCTATAATGAAGATAACAAGGCGTACATAAAAAATCCGAAGGCTGGACCTTACGAAGACTTGGTTAAAGCAGCAGAGAAATGTACAGCCGGTGTCATACATCCTGGATTACCTGCTGACCAATTGGCAAAGGATATGGAAAAATGGATAAGCCGAGGTGAAAAGTATAATTAATGTACTAAAGGCATAATGGCACTATTCAATTTTCATAAAAATACATTTAAACACGGTATCCATCCGCCAGAAAGTAAAGACGAAACCAATGGTTTGCCTATAAAGCAATTCCCTTTTTCACCAGTCATTATTTTGCCAATGGCGCAACACATTGGTGCACCTTCACAAATAATTGTTCGTGAAGGACAGGAAGTGCATCGGGGTCAATTATTGGCTAAGGCAGAGGGGTATGTTTCTGTGCCTTTACACGCTCCGGTTTCTGGTACGATTCGAAAAGTTGCAAATGTTCCGACCATTTCAGGGAAAATGTCTCCGGGTATTTTTCTTGAAGCATTCCCATTTTCAACTCAGGAAGTACTCGAAGGAAATCCAATTGATCTTGATACAGCTACACCTGAAGACATTCTACAAGGAATTCAGGATGCCGGCATTGTAGGTTTGGGAGGAGCTGCATTTCCAACGCATGTAAAGTTGAAAATTCCTGACGGAAAAAAATGTGAAACATTAATTATCAATGGTATTGAATGTGAACCCTATTTAACAACCGACCACCGTGTTATGTTAGAGCAAGAACATGATATTTTTACTGGAATTAAATATTTATTAAAAGCTACAGGAACACAAAAGGTCGTTATCGGTATTGAAGCCAATAAGCAAGATGCAGCTAATCACTTGAAAAAGCATATTCCCAAAGGCATGCCTGTTTCCGTACAAGTACTTCCGGTAAAATATCCTCAAGGAGCAGAGAAAATGTTAGTCACATCTATTTTAGGTAAAGAAATCCCTTCAGGAAAGCTTCCTATTGAAGTTGGTGTGGTTGTAGTAAATGTTGCAACAACGGCAGAAATCGGTCGGTTACTGCCTCACGGTCAAGGCATACAGGAACGCGTTATTACCATTGCAGGTCCGGGGGTTAAAAAGAAAGGAAATTATACGATTCCAATAGGTACACCTTTACGCTTTGTTCTTGAACAAGTGGGGGTTGACGAAGAAATCAGTGAAGTTTATATGGGAGGCCCAATGATGGGGGTAGCCGTTTCAAATCTCAATATTTCCATTGTAAAGGGCACTTCGGGAATTTTGGTCTTTACAAAAAAAGATGTGAATAGAACCCCTAAAATATATCCTTGTATTAAATGCGGAGCCTGTGTAGATG
>NZ_JBPOFP010000227.1:0-2971 GCF_051252315.1 Paraglaciecola sp.
CTTCTGGAACGGTTAATGCTAGGTTTTTGTATGTTGGTTCTATATCCAACCACCACTTAACTGGTGTGGATGTTCGGGTTTTGCCGTATTGATCTTTAAAAATAACATTTTTTGGTAAAGTTTTTTCTGGTGCTTTAACGACATCTTCAATAAGTTGATAGTGAGGATTGCCTTTAGTTGACGCAGATAAAAACACTTCATCTGGAAGTGTATTATTCGCATTAATTATTTTGTTTAATTCATCTATGGATTCTTGATGCCAACATGCATGTACAATTCTGATATGTTCTAAATCAAGATATATGGGGAGGGTTTTGAACCATGCTATGGTATCTGTGTGTTGTTTTGATCCTATAGGAAATTCTTCAAGAAAGGCTTCATGTTGCTCGAAATTTTTATGCGTATGTTTTCTCAGATATTCACCTGGTTGGTCTGGGTGTGAAGTAGCCCAACAGATTGCATTAAACTCATGGTTTCCCATTATTGCTAATGCGCTCCCATTTTGAACCATACTCTGTACAATCTGAATTGTTTTCGTTTCTTCTCTTCCTTTATCAATATAATCGCCGACAAAAATTGCTTTTCTAGATGCGTGCTCGTAGACACCATCAACTAATCGATAATCCATTTTAAGTAAAAGATTTTCAAGTTTTGTAGCGTGACCATGTATGTCACCGATAATGTCGTAAAATTGCATATGTTTCCTTAAATAATTATAAGAAGAAATAATGAAAGTAGATATTCAATTGTCTCCTAGATATCTCTAAAGTAAATCATCAAGGGATTCTCTAGTTATTAATTTGTTTTATGTTGTTTTTACGATCTCTTGCTCGTGCGGCTGTAGAGGACCAAAGAGGCTCTTCCACTTAAGCATCATTTTATCTGATTGAAGAGATTTTTCTGCGTAATCTAAGGCAAGATACTTTTCCGAAACAGCAAGAATAACAATTTCTTTATCAGCCCTAAGTTCTTTCGATGCATATTCTAGTGCAAGTCCAGTATTAGCAACTGCAAGTTTTACTACGTCTCTATCGTTACGCATTTCTTTTGACAGGCATGCTAAAGCACGACCATCTCGAATAACAGCAGCTATTGCTATATCTTTATCGTTTCGAATTGATTTATCAAAGTATTCAACTGCTGTACCATCAGCAGTAACAGTTGTGATAGCAACATCTTTATTTGATTTCATCTCTTTTGATGCATAACAAATCGTGTCTGGGTCAAACATTACTGCCGCCATGACAACATCTAAATCGTTTTGTAATTTAGCATCAGCATATTTTAATGCATTGCATCCTGATGAAACGGCCTTTATTACAATTTCTTTATCAGCACGGAGATCCTCATCAACGTATTCAAGTGCATCACCATCTTGTGATACTGCAGCAAGGACAACATCTCGATCACATCTGAGAACTTCATCTGCATATTGAATCGCAGGTCCGCATCGTTTCACAGCAGTCATCACAAAGTCTTTGTCTGATTTGAAATCAACGTCGACAAATTCAAGACATGTACCATCTTGTAAAATTGCCTTTTTAGCAATTTCACGATCTGCTTTAAAATCATCAATAAAGTGAGATATAACTGAAGCATGTTTTCCTAGAGCAAACAGTGCTAATTCGCGGTCCTTTTTTAAATCGTCAGAAATGTGCTGATAAATGTGACCAGATACTTCTAGACATTTTTTTACAAAATCCTTATCGTTAAGTAGGTTAGGATGAGCACTCATAATAACCCATTCTTCTATCATCATTGCGTATGACATAAAATCAGGATTGTTTAATAACACCTTCTCATCATTATCTTCGTAAGGATTGAAGTAGTCATAATCCTTATCTCTTAAACTATTTAAAACTTCGAACATTTCTTCGTTCATCATGCATACCTTTTACTGTAGAGGGCTATTTCATTAGTTTTCGATGATATCTTTCCACTTAAGCATCATTTCATCTGACTTAAGGGATTTGTCTGCATAATCTAAAGCATCATAATCATTTGAAATAGCAATAAAAACTATTTCTTTATCAGCTCTAAGTTCTTTCGATGCGTATTCTAGTGCACTTCCAGTATCAACAACTGCAAGTTTTACAACATCTCTATCGTTACGCATCTCTTTTGATAGATATTGCAAAGACCGACCATTTCGAATGACAGCAGCTATTGCTATATCTTTATCGTTTCGAATTGATTTATCAAAGTGTTCAATTGCCCGGCTACTAATAGTAACAGCGGTCATAGCAATTTCTTTATTTGATTTCATCTTCTTTGATGCGTACTCAATAGCATCACCGTCATACATAACTGCCGCCATTACAACATCTAAATCGTCTTGTAATTCAGCATCAGCATATTGTAATGCCCTATATCCTCTTGAAACGGCCTTGATTACAATTTCTTTATCACCACGGAGTTCTTCATCAACGTATTCAAGCGCATCTCCATCTTGTGATACAGCAGCAAGGACAATATCTCGATCACATCTCAGATCTTCATCTGCATATTGAACCGCATGTCCGCATCGTTTCACAGCAGCCATTACAAAATCTTTGTCTGACTGCAAATCTTCGTCGACATATTCCAAAAATGCACCATTTTGTAAAATTGCTTTTTTAGCAATTTCACGTTCTGATTTAAAATCATCAATAAAATAAGATATAACTGAAGCGTCTTTTTCTAGTGCAAACAGAGCCAATTCTCGGTCCTCTTTAAGCTCATCAGAAATGTGCTCATATACAATATGAGATACTGCTAAGCATTTTCGTATAAAATCCTTATCATTGAGTAGGTCGGGATGCGCATATTCAATCACCCAGTTATCCACTAACACTGCGTTAAACATGAATTCAGAATTATTTAATAATTCTTTGTCAAAATTACCTACGTCTGGGTTGTAATCCCCCCGCTAAACCAAAGTAGTCATAAGTAGAAAATTCCAATAAAATAAAACGAAGGAGTTTTCTAATGC
>NZ_JBPOFP010000228.1:0-2917 GCF_051252315.1 Paraglaciecola sp.
AATTAAGTGTGAGTGTCCCCTCCAGTAATGTCAACATAACCTTTTTACCGTTTCCTTAACTAGAAATTTTTATAGTTCCATATTGGTAACCATTGGACCAGAAATAGGTTCCATTAGTAGCATTAAACTGCATGGACTGGTCGACTGCGGAATAGTTGAACCCTGTGATGGCTAAAACTGCTCCCCATGCCATCATGGCTCTTGCATAGTGATTACCAAATTCTGCTTCATTAAATGGGTTTCTTTTCTTTCCATCGTATCTGTTTCGCACATCTTGCATAGTTCTGAGACCAATATCATCTTGATTTTCATAGAGCATATTGACTGCAGCCGTATACTCAAACCCGGTCATTACTTCAGTGAAATACGGAAAAGGTTTCTCGGGTCTTTCAGCCGGATAGCCTGCCATTAAGAGTGCCGATTCATTGCCCAAAGCATAGGATCGCATAAAATTTGCATGTTTCGACAGGTCTCCTCTTCGGTTATATTTTACTATCGCCTTATTAGCCTTTCTAATATTTTCTTTGTTTGCTAAATAGCCTAATCCCATACTATGTGCCATGACTTGACCTACGAATTGGTCTACTAATACTCCTTTACCTAATTGATAATCTGGACTCGACAATTGCTCTGCTCCTTTACCATGCATCAACCCAGGCGCAATGTTTTCGGCGACCATCGGAGGCTCTATAATTTGTTCGTAGTACTCCCCGTTGAACAATTTGTCATCCATAAATTCAGAACCTTGTTTGTAGAGTAGCTTACAAAATTTAGCGAATTTTTTTTCGCCTAAATAGTTTGCCATTTCTTCAGTCGCCTTAAGTGCTCCTAAATACCAAAAACCCATCTGTGGATTAGGACCAAAATATTCCACATCCATTGTATTATGTTGCGCACCTTCCATAACGCCATCTTTATTGGCATCCCAACCACCTTTTATCCAACAAAACTCTAATGCCTTTTTAGCCATCGACCAATGCTTTTTAAGAAATTTATCATCTCCCGAAAGTTGCCATTCGCGATAAAATTTCATGATAGCCCCCATCTGTCCATCTGCTGCAGCTTGATCCCATTTTTGAGCTAAATTTAAAGGTAAATATGCCCTAAAACTCATTAATCCATTATCAGCAGTGGCGTATCCCAGTTCAACATCTCTCATAGTTTTGGCTAATTCACCAAATAAGAAAGGAGTCACCTGTTCATAGTTCCAAACGTGATTGCACGAACCGAATCCGGCACCTCTTTTTTCAAAGGTTCCTTCCCAACCTAAAAGATGACCTGTAGCTGTACGAAAGGCTAATTGTGTGCGCAAGTGAGCCAGGTTAAAAAGAGCTGCTTCCTTTACAACTTCTGGCATATCAGATTCTATAAATGCCTTGATAAAGGTTTTCGTTTTATTTTCTAATTCTTCTAACTGTGGTATTGTTTTAACGACCACATCCCAAGAATCTTCATATTTACTAGCGTAATAATTTCCAACCATACCAGGTATATACTTATGAAACCCTGGCTTTACCCAAGTCGTGCGATTGGGAAAATGCCAAGTTATCAAAAACCGTAGTTCTTTTGTTTCACCAACGGCCAAATCGGTCTTTGTAGCTAATGACCCCATGGGAGCATCAGCACCATAATCTGACCGGTTCTCCAACAAACCATCTGCACCAAAATCATCCCAAAAGTCAAGTGTGGTATCTCCCCACTTTATGGGCGACCAATTGGTACGGTATGTGGTGTTTCCTTTGTTAAGTGAAATCAAACTAAATGTACCCCATTGTGGACTTTTTAAATCAATACTATCAGAAGAGTAATGAAGCCCTTTAATACCATTTTCTTCCCGGTAGGAAATTATATTTTTTTTAGGGTTTCCCTCATATCCATTTGTTCCTATAAAATTTGGAATGTTACCAGCAATTGAAATAACCATGGGTTTATCTGAAGTATTTTTAACAGTATAACTTAGAACTGCCATTGGAATACTGCTATTATCTGTATCTCCAGGGATGAGTGGATTAAATGCTCCTACAGTCACTTCAACTGGCAATTTTTCGTCTTTCAATGTAACCTGACCAAAAGGATAGGCTGTTTGAAAAACTGATGTGTCAAACCTTGGTAACCCATGATTTGATCCAATGGCTCCATTACTTCCTACAAAGTCCAAATCTGATAGGGGCCCCTCTAAAACTACAATTTCTTTATTATCGTTGCTGTTTATATAAATGGCAAAAAACGGAAAACGGTTTACAGGTAAACCCTTAAAAAAATATGGATTAAAACCTTTGGCAGGTCGATTCATAATCTCCCAATCCTGCAGCCCCCCACGACCATTTAATGAAATAGTACCTGTACCGATACCCCCAACTGGCATGGCGATACGTTTTGTGTATTCTCCTTCATAAGTTTTTAATACTGGCCACTCATTTTGTTGAGCAGAAATACTAACTCCAACAAACAACATACATAATACTCTAAAACAATTAATAATGAAACTTTTCATAGCTACCTTTACTTTATTAAAATTTACCTTATTTTTCAACATGTCATGTTGTTTTCGTTTTTCTATAATTGGACTCATTTAGCGTGAAAACGCTAATAAATAACATTTACTTTTCATCGCTTTCGCTTTTCATAATTTCACTTCCCCACCAATCTTCATTGGGTTGCCATGTTGAGTCGAGCATGGCTTTACGCTGTTTTTCCAATCGCGGCATCAGCTTGTTTCTATGATTAACAAGCCTTTGATTCCACGCAGTTTCGTCCCATAAAGGATCGACTTCAGCGTACTGAGTATTCATTTCCTTAAGCCAAGTCAATAGCTTGTTTCTCATTTCATGAGCCAAATCTTCATGTTTACTGGATAAATCATTTGTTTCAGATATATCCGACTGAAGATTATATAATTCAACATGATGATCTTCCC
>NZ_JBPOFP010000229.1:0-2836 GCF_051252315.1 Paraglaciecola sp.
TCTATAAGCAAGTCTTGATGATTTTCTTTTAAGCCAATTAGTGTTTCTTGGTCAAGGTGTTCGTTGGAAGCATACCCTAGTTTTAATTTTAATACCTGGTACAGCCCATGTAATTGATGGTTTTTCGGTAATTTATCAATTGACTTTGACAAATGTGTATAAGCTTGTTCATTTAAACCCAGTTGATAAGCAGAAACAGCAGCTATAGTATTTGTTACTTGGTTTTCTCCACCATACGTATTCGCATTTTCGGCATATAGTTTAGCTGCTTCATAATCATTATAGTGATATTTTATTTGAGCTTTTAGTTGGTTAATAAAGGGAGAGTTTTTATTAACGCTAAGTAGAATATCGACATGGCGCTCAGCCTCTTTTAACTGATTGTTTCTAATGTAACCATCGGCTAAGTAAACTCTGCCTTGAAATAAATCGGGTTTTAACTGGTGATACTTTTCAAAACTAGTTAAAGCAGCTTTAAAGTTACTTTTTGAGCTTTCAAGTTGCCCTTTCAATAATAGTGCTTCGGTAAACTCAGGGTATTGCTGCAGTAATTGATCGACAGTGTCTAAGGCAAGAGCGATTTCTTTCTTATTAAATGCGCCGTAAGCAGATCCTAATCTCGCATAAGGTGATTCAGCAGATAACTCATTTGCATTAAAAATGGATTGGTTCGCAGACTCTACGTCATTTAAAGCAAAATATGCTTGAGCTTGAAGCGTGTACAAAGTGGTCATTGCCTCTAAAGATAGACCTTTTGAATTATTGACGAATTCTATTAATTCAGTGTTCTTAAATTGTAATATTAGTGACTTTGCTATTAGTGGTATAACAATATTAGTCTCATAACCTTGTTTTAAAGCAAGTTTTAATTCCTTTTCGGCCTGCGCTGCTAACCCTGTGCTTAAGTATATTTTACCAAGTTTAAACCTAATTTCTGAATTTACTGGGGCTGCCTGAGCTGCATTTTTTAAAACCAAAATTGCTGCACGCTTATCCCCTTCCTTTAACCAATTATCAGCTTGAGATAATTGTTGCTCTATTGTTTCTTGAGTACATGCACTGAACCCCACGGCTATAAGTATAACGACGCAGACGACCTTTATATTCATGTTATTTCCTTGCTAAAAAGTGATTAGTTTTATAATAACGCTAGTTGACCGCCTATGACTACTCTAAGGTAATATTTATATTCCTAAATAATTTAATTGTAATTAAAAAGGCTGTGAAATAGGGCTGCTCCAACTAATTAATGTTTTATCCTAAATTAAATTCTTACGGTTTAGTTTTTATTGTGGACAGTGTTTCGTTCTGATATGCGTCTATATATATGAGGGCATTATGTTTAGTGTCACTAATTAGAATGTAAATGTTCCCATATTTTTATAAAAAAGTTCAATATATCATAGTGATAGTTAGTTTTACTTAGCGACATATATTCTACAAAGTATTTTCACTTTCCGTTTGTCGCTTCTGTTGTCTATTTCTTTGATAAGTATTTGGGTTGGTGCTCACGAATACGTTTTGGATGCTAAACAAATTTGTATAACCCGATATTCGTATCACTATTCTTTCGTTTTGATCATGCTTAAATATTCTTGTTTACAGGTACTTACTTTGATGTATAAAAAAGGCCGCTAATCAGCGGCCTTTTAACTAAATAATTTATGAATTAAGCTTTACGACGAGCAAATCCGGCAAATCCTAGCAACCCAAGTCCTAATACCGCTAAACTTGAAGGTGCTGATACTGCATTAATCGCAGCTACACGGATATCTGTATTACCAGTAGAAGTTAACTTAAGTGTGATTGCTGTAATGTCAGATAAATCAACTAGTGGGAAGAATGCAAACGGGATAGAAAATGTCACAGGTGCACCACTTACTGCAATAAACGGTAAAAGGATAGTTGATGAAGTAACAGTATCGAAAAGAGTAACTTCAAAAGATCCTGTGCCGTCAGAGTTGTTGATTGTAGCGCTGAAACCATTTAGGTTGTCGAAGTCAGCAACAGGGTTTAATCCAGGAGTTGTATTTAAATCAGAAGAATCGTCTAAACCGTCCCATTGCACTTCAACAGTAAATTCATTACTGCCGTTGTCATCATAACCATCACCAGACTTAATGATAAGTTGGTTGTTGGTAACTTGAGCTGAAGCTTCAGTATCAGTACCAGCCGTTACAATGATGTCACGCTCTCCACCAATAATGTCTGCACCAAGTACTTGACTAGAGTTAGTGCCACCAACGCCACCAATTATTTCAACTTTATCTTGGTTGTCTGTGAATAAGTCAATGGTTTGATTAGCTGAGGCAGTTAGGCTGCTAAGCATTAAAGATGCTACAGCTGTTTTTAAGAATATAGATTTAAACATGTGGAACTCCAAAATATAATTTTAGTTAAATTAACAACATTACTACAAGAGATATTTAGTTATAAGCATTATTGGTGCCAAGTTTTTTATTTCTATATTAATCAGTGTCTTGCGGCGTTTTATGTGTTTTTTTATGGAGGGGCTGAAACTTGGTGTAAAAATAATTGACAATCTATGTGACCTAAATACTAGTTGAAAGTTAAGATGAATCTAAGGGAGTTTGATGAAGTTGAGATGAACCATATGAAGAAGTAAATATGTATCTATTAATGCCCTTGTGACGTTAGCCATTTTTGTTGAATGTTCTCATTTTAGTCAAAGTAGGTTTAGCAAAGCCATTAGTGAATATGTAAATCTAAAATGGAAAGCCAAAGATATTGTTAATCGTGTACTTACTTTGATGTATAAAAAAGGCCGCTAATCAGCGGCCTTTTAACTAAATAATTTATGAATTAAGCTTTACGA
>NZ_JBPOFP010000230.1:0-2794 GCF_051252315.1 Paraglaciecola sp.
GGTCAGCATCGGCATGTCCGTCAGGCTGCATTCGAGAGGCTCCAAAAGCGCGTCGACGTCCTCGGCCGCCTCCAGCGCGTCGAGTGTGACCGCGTCGTCCAGCGTGAATGGCCCCGCCCATGTCCGGCGCAGCGTGACGACATGGGCCAATGTTCCGAGCGCCACGCCGAGGTCACGCGCGATCGAGCGGACATAGCCGCCCTTGCCGCAGGTCATCCGCAGGGTCGCGTGATCCGCATCGGGACGATCCAGCAAACTCAGCTCTGAAACATGCAGTGGACGCGCCTTGAGATCGAAGTCCTCACCCTCGCGGGCGAGGTCATAGGCGCGTGCGCCATCGACCTTCACCGCCGAAACTCGCGGCGGCACCTGAACGATATCGCCGGTGAACTGTGCCAGTGCGGCCTCGATCTGGTCGGTGTCGGGGCGGTGATCGCTGGCCTCCAGAATCTCGCCGCTGGCGTCATCGGTGCTGGTCGAGGACCCGAAGGCCAGCGTGAATTCATAGGATTTGAGCGCATCGGTGACGAAGGGGATCGTCTTGGTCGCCTCGCCCAGCGCCACCGCCAGCAGTCCGGTCGCGTCCGGGTCCAGCGTGCCTGCATGACCGGCCTTTTTGGCGTCGAACGCCCGGCGCACCTTGTTGACGACCGTGGTCGAGCCGATGCCCGCCGCCTTATCGACGATAACCCAGCCCGAGACGTCGCGCCCCTTCTTGCGGCGGCCCATCTATTCGAGCACGCCGACGATGGGCCCCATCGGCAGACCGCCATCGGATCGACCGGAGGCGGGATCGTGGAGGCGTGAGACGCGTCCATCGAAAAAAAGCGCGTCGGGCAGCCCAAGCCGGTCGCGGAAGAAGCTCGCGAAGCTGTGGAAATTAACGGCGGTGCCGGAGATCACGAAAACCGCGCGGTCGCCGTTCGCCGAGGTGCCGACCCCATTCCGGATCAGCCGCGAGGTGCCATCGGGCAGCAACTTGGGGTGCAATGCGCCGTCGACCACCAGCATCGGTCCCGATTGCGTGGCATCGCGGCATTCGGGCGCGGTTTCGACGTAGTCGAGCGTTTCATAGACCCGCGCGGTTTGATCGGTGATGCACAGGATACCGTTGGGGAGCAGTCCGAAATTGCCCGGCCCTTCGGAAGTGATCACGCGCATCGTCTCGATCCCGTTCTCGAGATAATGGCCAACGGGGGCGCGGTCGTCATGATACATGCCGGCATTCATCGCGAAGGACAGATCCTCGACATCGCGGGACGCGTCGATTGCCGCGAAACTGCCGAACACTTCGCCATCGGGGCCGGTGTGGAACAGGCGCAGGTTCTCGGTTGCGGGATCGACCTCGCAGGCGGTGTAGCGGGCGCCCTCGTAATCGATGGTTTCGCAGGTCACGGCGGCGGCGGGACCGGCCAGCAGCACGAATAGGGCAGCCAGTCGCATCTCAGTCGTCCAGATCGCGGCGGACGTTGTCCTCGGCAAAGAGGCGTCGGGTGTCATCCATCCGGTCGAACGTCTCGTCGATGCGAAACCGCAGTTCCGGGGCGTATTTTAGTGTCAGTTCCTTGCTCACCGCCCGGCGGATTTCCGAGGCGTTGCGCTTCAGCGCGGCAATCGCGCCCTCGCGGTCGTCACCGCCCAGCGGCATGACATAGGCGGTCGCCACCTTGAGGTCCGGGCTCGCCTGCACCTCGCCCACGGTGATCGAATAGCGGTTCAGTTCGGGATCGTGGATGTCGCCGCGGTTCAGCACATCCGCCATGGTGCGACGGATCAGTTCTCCGACGCGGAGCTGACGCTGCGAGGGTCCGCGGGCCGGGCCATCGTGATGTTTGTTTTTCGCCATGTCGCGTGATCTAAGGCCCGCAGCGGGATTTGCCAAGCGGAGGGACGTATGACGCCGGGTGTCGTGGTGATGGGGGCCTCTGGCCGAATGGGTCGAATGGTCATCGGATTGTTGTCCGAACGCGATGATCTGGCGCTGTCCGGCGCGGTCGAGCGCGAGGGTCATGACTGGATCGGTCAGGATGTCGGCACCGCCATGGGCGGCGCCGCGCTGGGCGTAAAGGTCAGCGACGACCCGCTGGAGACCATCGCATCGGCGCAGATCGTGATCGATTTCACCACGCCAGCCGCGACCGTGGCGACGGCGCAGATCGCCGCTCAGGCCCGTGCCGTGCATGTCATCGGCACCACCGGAATGAGTGAAGATGAGCAGGCCAGCATCGACATTTGCGGACGTCATGCCGTGATCGTACAGGCCGGGAACATGTCGCTTGGCGTCAACCTGCTGACCGGATTGACCCGGCAGGTCGCCGCGGCGCTGGGAACACAGTTCGATATCGAAGTGATCGAGGCGCACCACAATCGCAAGGTCGATGCGCCGTCCGGCACCGCGCTGATGCTGGGCGAGGCGGCGGCGAAGGGCCGCGGCGTTTCCCTCGACGAGGTGTCGGATCGCGGTCGCGACGGCATCACCGGTGCGCGCAAGAAAGGCGACATCGGATTTTCATCCATTCGCGGCGGCGACATCATCGGGGAACATGATGTCGTCTTCGCGGGCGAGGGCGAACGCATCGTGCTGCGCCATGTGGCAAGCGACCGTCGCCTGTTCGCGCGGGGCGCGTTGCAGGCCGGATTATGGGGTCTCGACCGTTCGCCGGGCTGTTATGATATGATGGATGTATTGGGATTGGCCGACTCATAGCGATGTTATTGGATATCTTCGCCCAAGTGCCTAACTGTTGTAGATGAAATATTTCTCGGAATTGGCCCAAATGAAGAAGATCACGCT
>NZ_JBPOFP010000231.1:0-2780 GCF_051252315.1 Paraglaciecola sp.
AAATTATAGATCTTGAATCTGGTAATAAATCCTCTATCGGGTCGGGATTCCAAATTGATAAAGCGGGAAACATAGTCACCAATTATCATGTTGTCTCTGAATACATTTATTATCCAGAAAGATTCAAAATTGAATATATGGATCATCTTGGCCAAGAAGGCGCACTTCAGTTAGTTGATTTAGATGTGATCAATGACTTGGCTTTGGTTCGAAAAGTCACCTTATCAGAAGAAGAAAACGCCTTTGCAATTGCACCTAATTTACCAAGTCAGGGTAGCAACATTTATTCACTGGGGAATCCCCATGACCTTGGAATGATAGTTGTTCCTGGTACTTTTAATGGCTTAAAAAAGAATAGTTTTTATCAACGTATTCATTTCACAGGTTCGATAAACCCGGGTATGAGTGGTGGCCCTGTAGTCAATGAGTTAGGTGAAGTAATGGGGGTAAATGTAGCAACCGCCGGAAATCAAATAGGCTTTTTAATTCCCTTAGCCAAGATAAATAATCTCATAGAAAATAAAGATGCCACACCACTTAAAAATGAAGAATTAAAACTACGTATCCATACTCAACTAATGGTGAATCAGCAAAGGTTATTTTCACGCTTAAAAAATCAAGCCTGGAAAACAGCCAATCTAGGCCAAGCGTCGGTACCGGCTCAAATTACTGAGTTTATTTCATGCTGGGGTGATTCAAATGCAAATGATACAGACGTTTTATTTTTGTCTGTTGAAAATCGATGCCGTTTAGATGAACAAATCTTTTTGCATTCTGGTTTAAATACGGGCGGTGTAGAGCTTGAATTTGAATGGTTAGAAGGCAAGGCACTTAGTCAGCATAGGTTCTATTCATTCTACACTGATAGCATCACTGGCGCTGGAGCTGGGAATAAGGCTGGCAAAATCGATGTAACCAATTATCGCTGCCAAGAAGATAAAGTGACAAATATCCACGGCGTGACCAGTAAAACGGTTTTGTGTTTAAGAGCCTATAAAGAATACCAGCAACTTTATGATGTACTATTTGTAGCAGCTACCTTAGATCATAAAGATAAAGGTCTTATAAGTCACTTCACACTTGCTGGAGTGGGCAAAGAATCGACCTTAGCATTTACTAAGAAATTTATGGATTCAATTGAATGGCAATAGTTTTAGAGCTTTTATCTCGTAAGAATATCCCGCTTAAACATTTTAAGTTTGAGCAAGATTATGTATGTGTAGGTAGAGATTTCAATAATGATTTGAGATTAGATGACCCTTATATTTGTCCTAGCCATATGTTGGTCGCTATCGATCCAGAATCAGGCCAACTATTGGTAAATGACTGCCAATCAACTAACGGAATTAAGGTTAATGGGAAATACGTCAATCAAGCAAATCTAACTTCTAACGATATCATTAAAATTGGCCGTACTCGATTAAGAGTCATAGATACTAAAGTCCCCTTACCTGTTGCTATGCCGCTAAGTGAACTTGAAGAAAACCTAAGTTGGCTAAATAAAATTTCGTTAGCATTTTCCTTAGTCTTAATTTGTTTAAGCTACTTGGTATTGTCTCAATATATTAATAGTGTGGAGGAGTTTAAATTAATTAATATATTACCTTCCCAGTTAGGACAGCTAGGTATGATGCTAATTTGGCCTCTGGGCATTGCCACATTAGCTAAAGTAGTAAAAAAAGAAAGTCATCTAGTCAATCAACTCAACTTGATGTTATTAGCTAGCCTTTTAGTATTTGCTCTTAATTTATTACAAAAAGTCATTATATTTAATATTCAACCTGATGGATGGTTTAGCTGGTTAGAGCTACTGGTATTCTCAGCAATAATCGTGAGCTTTACTTGGTTAAGTTTATTCATTGCTTTTCACCAACCAGATAAAAGAAGAAATTACATCACAGCTGTCATATCTTTACTTATACTTGCGCCAATACTAGCTTTGGGCTTCCTTAACGACGATGAATTTAATAGCCGTCCTAAGTATAACCCTACCTTATTGGCGCCAATTTATAACGTAACGGGGACAATTACATCAGAAGGTTTTGTAGACAAATCTCAAAAGCTATTTAACCGAGTAGATAGTCTTAGAAGTGAGTAGTTCAGACTGATAAATGTGTATTTTATTTGTAGCAATCAACCAACATAAAGACTACCCGCTAATAATTGCCGCTAATCGTGATGAATTTTTTAATCGCAAAACAGCGGAATCTCATTATTGGTCAGAGCAAAATAGTGTATTAGCAGGCAGAGACTTACAGGCAGGCGGTACATGGATGGGCATCAATAAAAAAGGACATATTGCTGCACTAACTAATATACGTAACCCTAATAAAATCAATCCTCAGGCGATAAGTCGTGGCGCTTTAGTCAGTGAATATCTAACGCACCCCAAAAGCCAATATGTTAAAACTTTGAGTCAAAACAAAGCACTCTATAACGGTTATAACCTTTTATTTGGTACTTGGGATCAGCTGTCTGTATACAATAATCATCTAGATAAGGTAGACGACCTGACAACTGGTTTTTACGGATTATCCAATGCAGATTTAAATAGCCCATGGCCTAAAATCGAAAAAGGCGTATCTAAACTCAAGCAATACTGTCAGTCTGAACATAAATTGGATTACGAGGTATTATTTGAATTATTGCTAGATAAAGTTAAGTCTGAGGATGATAGGTTACCTAAAACAGGCGTGCCAATTGAATTAGAACGGCACTTATCTTCGATATTTATTCAAGGCGAAGAATTACACTATCAAGGAGGTTCTCCAGTATTATTT
>NZ_JBPOFP010000232.1:0-2718 GCF_051252315.1 Paraglaciecola sp.
TAAGTTCCCATTTGGCCCTGATCACAATATCATCAAAGGCTAAAACCCAAAATATCGCACACTAAGTGCAGGCTTAGCTAGCAGGCAGCAGGGTGTTGTCGCTATAGCTAAAATTGCTGGCTGTACGATGGCTCTGGCTGTGCTTTAAACCTTTGCGTAAATAATCGAGCAGTAGAGCGGCGGCGGGGGATAGCTCACTATAATTAAAACCAATAGTGACTAACCCTAGCTCTGGCAATTGCTTATCCTCATCTGTATGCAGCATATCTGGGATGGTATTGGCAACCAGCGCGCTAATACCTAGCCCCGCTTTAATTGCTGATTGCAGCCCAGATAAACTAGATGAGCAATAAGGTACTCGCCATGCAATATCTGCTTTGTTTAATGCGCTAGTGACGCGCTTGCGATAAATACAACCCTCAGGGTACAGCACTAAAGGGATGGGTAGGTTTTTATCTAGGCTAAAGGCTGGGTCTGATACCCAAGATAAGCGCTCAATAATAAAATCATCCTCAGCGAATTTATGGCTTGGGTAATCATCAACTGACATCAATAAATCGAGCGCGCCTTTTTGGTATTCTGCGCGCAGTTTAATACTGACATCAGAGACCACATTAAGGCTGACATCGGGGTAGGCACGAGAGAACTTTGATAATAAAACCGGTAAAAAGGATACTTCAAAATCATTAGGTGTGCCTAAACGCACCGTACCGCTAACCTTAGGTGTCGATAAGCGCGCGACCACTGCATCGTTAATGTCCAGCATTTTACAGGCACTGTTATACAATATATGGCCTTTTTCGCTCAGTTTTAAACCGCCAGTTCTATGAAAGAGCTGCGCATCTAACATCTCTTCTAATCGTTTTACCTGCAAGCTAATGGCCGGCTGCGAGCGCCCTAATAACTCACCTGCTTGGGTAAAACCGCCAACATCGACAATGGTAGTAAAGGTGCGTAATAGATCAGTGGGGATGTTTTTCATCGCTGGCAAACCTTATCAAGATATTTATACGGGTTAAAATAGCATGTATCAATTAAGATAAGATAATGATTTTCAACAAGCTAACTGCTCTAAGTGGACCTTACCCAGACATTATTATCTAGCGATACTTCAAACTTGGCCCACGCTAGGAACTCATCATGTGAGCACTGAGCCAATAAGCCCGATTGCAGCCCAGTCAACACTGTAAATTGAATACTTTTTTTGTCGATAACACTGATGCGTCTAATTTGCCACTGCTTACCTAGGCGGCCATTGCTGTAAGCGTGCTCAACTTCAAGCTGAGTAGGGTGCTCAGTATCTAATTCAGCGTGGCGTTTGGCGTTTTCAAAAATATCGGCCCAGCCCTCATCGGTAATATCAATATAAGAGCCGTGCTCGTTAATTGCCTTTAAAAAATCTTCAGTGGTGATTTCATTTTTACGATCTCCCGGGGAGATACTGACTGCCCGGTTGTTTTTAAAATAAAGATGAGCAGGGTAGCGCCGCCAAGCAAACGGATAGTTAATCACCATCGCCGCTATTAACACAATAGTACAGTTAAGCAGGGTCGGCACTAATAAATAACTGAAACCTAAATCATGAATAGCTTCACCACCGAGCACCGCACCTAATGCTGTCGCCCCACCGGGTGGGTGAATACATCTAAAAAATGACATTAATAAAATAGCGAGCGAAACCGCAGCCGCACAGGCCAGTAATTGGTTGTCGATGTATTTAAAACATACAACACCGACAAACGCACTCAATAGATGACCGCCGATCACCGCCCAAGGCTGGGACAGCGCACCGTGCGGCACCGCGAAAACTAACACCGCAGTCGCTGCGATTGAAGTGACAACATAAGCATTAAAAAAGGTTAAATGCAGTGTCGTATCAAGGTAGATAAGCACTAATTGCGAGAAGTAAAGTACACATAAAATCGCTAATAAAGCCGCTATGGATGCTGCGAGCATATCTTTTAATGAAGAGCGACTAACAGGCAAACCTAAATATAGTCGCAATTCGTTTAATACTGACATTAAGCTGTTACCTTGCATGCTATCTAGTGAAGAAAAATGCACCATCTTCTATGTTTTGATGCCCTGTTTTAGAGCGAAAAATACTAGCTGAGTCATTGTTATATGTATAATGAATTTTAATATAGAATATTATTCATAATTTTGATAACAAGTGAGTGCCATGGATTATATTAGTGCAAAAACATTCTTGGCTATTTGCCAAAGCAAAACCTTCAGCGGCGCAGCTATTGAGCTAAATGTGACGCAAACAACGGTGACCGCACGCATAAAGGCGCTAGAAAGAGAGCTGCAGTGTGCATTATTTGTTCGTAATAAAAGTGGTGCAGCTCTGACCAAACACGGCGAGCAATTCACATCATACGCCATGCAAATAGTACAGACATGGCACGCCGCGAAACGAGATTTACCGCTACCTGATAGCAGTAAAACTAGTTTGGCGATAGGCGTTGATTTAACACTGTGGAACCCCATCGCCGCGAAGTGGGTAATAGAGCTAAATAAGGCCAACCCGCAACAGGCATTAAAGGTGGAGGTGAGCGATAGCAAACAGCTGTGTGAGCAAGTGCGCAGCGGCCGTTTAGATGTGGCGTTAGTGCACCAAGTAGAATACAGCTCTAATATGATAGTCGAGAATTTACTTGATGAAAAACTGATCAGAGTACAAGGCAAAGCGCAAAGTGAGCCTTATTTCTACAT
>NZ_JBPOFP010000233.1:0-2671 GCF_051252315.1 Paraglaciecola sp.
ATCTAAGCTTTAGCTCTTCAGGGTAAGGAGCAAGGTAGGCTTGGTTTTTAAGATAGTCTTTAGGGTATTGAAGTAAGTAATGTTTAATTAGCGTTAAAGGGGCTATTAACGGAATTAGACCTTGCCTATAGTCTTCAATTCTTTCTGATAACTCTTTTCTTTCATTACTTTTCAGGTGTTTAGAAAAGTATCCTTGAATATGAGACAAGGTATTAGCATGTTTTTTACGGGTCGCTATTATGCTTAGCGCAGCCATCAGTCCAGATATGTATTCTTGAGCTTTAATTTCCAATGGAATGTCATTGTTAGCCAAAAGTTGTCCCAAGTTTTTATATGCGACTAAATCATGGCTCATGACTGTGTACTTATATTGGCTGTGAAAAGTTGTCAATTTATGTTTGCTCAGTCCTGAAGCCTCTAAGTTTTGCCAGTGTTTGTAGGCGAATACACGAGCTACAAAGTTTTCGCGAATGTGTAAGTCATTTAATCGACCATTTTCTTCACAAGGCAGCAGAGGATTGGCTTGCATGATTTCTTTGGCAAAAACACCAATTCCGTCTGAAGATAATGCGTTACCTTCGGGACTGTAGACTTTTACACGCTCCATTCCACAAGTAGGACTTTTAGCGCAAAAAACATAACCACTTAAATCTTTTGTCATTAATGCCACTTTTTTGCCATAAGACTGGAGTGCTTTGGTTACATCTCCCGTGCCGTCAGGTCTTGAAACGCTGATCAAATCATTGTTCTTAATTTGGCGAATAGTTGGTCTAGGCACAGGTAAACCCACTGCAACTTCTGGGCAAAATGATTTGTAACTGACATGTTGTCCTAATTCATTCAAGCAAAAGTTTGATGGTTTGTTACTACCGTCAAAGCGAACTTGCTCACCGGCTAAACATGCACTGATACCAATCTTTAAATGACGTTTTTCAACTTTATGTATCATGAGTACTCCCTATACGAAAACGAATGATTAATATATTAGGTTGCCAATTGGATTAAGTAATCTATTAATACCCTGAGTAAAGTGCAAAGCATCATTTGCCACTGTGTAACATAAGCACCCTTGAGCAGAAACAGGTGTATGTTTATTGGCACTGTCGAGCATAATAAAATCACCTTTTACATACTCGCCATGTTGATCTTCAAATGACCCTTCCAACAATAAGGTAAGTTCAAAGCCCTTGTGGGTATGCTCAGGTACACCGCCTCCTGGTGAAATGTGAAGAAGACTGGTGTGTATCTCATCTTCATTTAACTGAACTCGAGAGCGCGATAGTTTTCCTATGTTAGCTGCTTTGCCAAGTGACATATTATGCAGAGCTTTAGGCAATTTATATGGGGTGTCGTTTAATGTAACTGTTTTTGTTGACTGCGGCGCTGCATTGAACACCTCTTCAGATAGAGTGATTTTTTCAATCATGTCTTCTACGTTAAGTGCATTTGTGAGTGGACTATTTTTTGAACTCACTTGTTGGCCTCGAGAATCATCGAGATTTATTAAATCACTCTCCTCAAAGCTAATCTCTGCAACTTGTTCTGTTAGTTGGGCTATTTTTTGACTGCACTGGGGACACATTTCTGCATGCATGGCAATGCCAGCTGATAAGGAAGCAGGTAAGTCACCATTTACAAATGATTGAATTAGCTCAAATTTAGGGTGATGTTTAATCATGATTCTCTCCTAACTGCACTTTGAGTTTTGCTAAGGCTAAGCGTAAACGGGATTTAATGGTTCCAAGTGGTAAATTGAGATGAACTGCAAGTTGCTCTTGCGACATCTCCATAAAATAAAAACCTTTCACCACTTGTTGTTGAGCTTCTGGTAGTTTTTCAATGACATTTAATAACTGTTTATTTTCTAAATGGTCATTAAATTCATTTTCTTCCTCAGAAGGCGATTCTGTCGTTGGCCAAATATCTTCACTGATATTTTCTTCTTTATTACCTTTTATTTTACGCAACATATCAAAAGTGACATTGCGCATAACGGTGTAAACCCAAGTCGTTGCTGCACCTTTATCAGTATCAAATAAGTGTGCTTTTCTCCAAACATTGGTCATAGTTTCTTGAACTACTTCGTTGGCTTGAGCCTCGTTTGGAAATTTACCACGAGCAATCCTTTGAATTTTTGGAGCAAAAAATTCGAACAAATGCGTAAATGCAATTTTGTCTCGGGAATTGCCAACGTCGTTAAGCCATTGGCTTAGTTGGGGGTGATCTATTTTATCTGACATTCGACTAGGTTTAGCATTTGTCACATTGCTTAGCAAGTTAGTTTGCATCGCTCTTAACACCAAATTAAAAATTATTACTGGTTATCAATACGCAGGTGTTTAAATAAAGATCACTTTTATTTAAAAATTATTGATTGAACAAAATTTTTGGCTTCTCGGTAGTTTCTATTTTTCACAAATGAGTCTTTTATTTCTAGTTTGATAGGCAAAAGCTCCAACCACCTGGCCACAACCCATGTTGTATTTTTTAAGGGGTGGTCAAAATATAGGTCTTTTAACATTGAGTCTTGCTCAAACAAGGATTCTAGAGATTGAGATAGGCTTTTGTCTTGGGTTTGCTTTTCACTTTGTGACCAATGAATGAGCTGTGATGCCTCTCCATAGTACAGATTTTCTTGCCCTTTATTAATTGAATGAATGTTTACTAAAGA
>NZ_JBPOFP010000234.1:0-2639 GCF_051252315.1 Paraglaciecola sp.
AAGCTGGATTCACAATCACATCTTCTAATTGAATAGCAATGTCATCTTTTTTATGAACAACTTTTAAATTATATAGTGGAGCTCCTTCGGTAACACTTAACCAAATGCTTTGTTGCGGATTTGCCTTAACGTTAGAAAAGCTCAAAATTTCATTTGAATATTGTGCCTGCTGTTGATTAATTTGATCATCAATATTCGGTAATTCTAGTACAGGTACTACACCACTATTGTCAGCGACAAAAGTACCAATGCCTTGTGATCTAACTAGTACTCCTTCGGTGACTAATTCACTTAAAGCACGCCTAGCAGTCATTCTGCTAACGCTAAAAGTTTCAGCTAGTTGGTTTTCTGAAGGTACTTTATCACCAACCTTCATTTGCCGTGACTCAACTTTATTAAACAAATCCATTTTGATTTGCATAAACCTAGCTTGCATTTCTGGTTTCTTTTTCATTTTCTCAATTCTTTCCTGCCTATTCACACTCAACAATATACTTGTATATACATGAAATTTCAAATCCACCCGCATGCCTTTAAACAAGTCTTTATTCGAAGTTCGAGTGAGCTTTAAGTTGAATATAGCGAATTAGCGTTCTATATTTATTCTCAACTTCATCGTAAAAGGATTTATGCAATGTACAAGTTGTTTGTAACCTTCCTAAACTGGCAATTTCAAATATGTTAGGGGCCGTAACCGCGTCACTACTGAATGTTCGAAATATGCCAAATTCCGGCAGTTCTGTGATTGGCCAGTTATCTCAAGGGGCGGTCATCAAGGCTGCAGGCCCACATGACAATTGGTTACAGATTAATTACCAAAATACTTACGGCTTTATTGCTGCTAAATATTTACAACCCGTAAACGATTTAGCTCGATTAACAGGTACAGTGAACACACAAAAACTCAATGTTAGATTATCTCCTTCTGCCACTGCTAAATACCTAGCAACTTTACACTTAGGTGCATCCATTAAAACATTGGCAATCCTCGATAATTGGTTAGAAATAGAATTCAACGGCAATACCGCCTATGTAGCAAGCCAATATGTAGATTTAACTTATTCTTCCAAAGGCTTTTACGCTCAAGTAAATGCAAATTTATTAAACGTCCGAGCAGCCCCAAATGCTACTGCTAGTTTGTTTGGCCAACTTAGAGCAGATAGCCAAATTTGGGTGGAAGGAGTGCAAAAGGATTGGTGTCAGATTAGATTCAATGGCAATAGAGCGTATGTAGCCAGAGACTACCTGTCCCCCCTTGCGGATGACACCAATGACTCTGCAGAACGAGACCCAATTATTTTGTCTGACCACCAGGACGAACTTCCTATCCCCATTACAGAACATGGTCAAGAGCTAGCTAGATTAACACCTAATACTGTTTTACCGGTCAACGGTACTAACGAACAGCGTAACTCGGCCTCAACCTGGAATAAGTGGGGTAACTTGTTACAAACCTTAAGCACCAAAAAGCAGTTAGATGTTGCTTGTGCATTGGCGGTACTTTGTGTTGAAAGTTCAGGAAAAGGGTTTGAACAAAATAATAGTGACAAGATGATCATACGTTTTGAAAATCACAAATTTTGGAAGTTTTGGGGAAAACATCACCCTCAACAATACAGACAGCATTTTCAGTACAGTAACCAAAAGGTTTGGCGAGAGCATAAATGGCGAAACGACCACCTAGCCGAATGGCAATCATTTCACGGTAACCAAAAGCAAGAATGGCAAGTTTTTGATTTTGCGCGCCAACTAGATGAAGAGGCAGCCATGTTATCCATAAGTATGGGCGCACCTCAAATAATGGGGTTTCATTTCGAGCGTATTGGATACCAATCTATTAATGAAATGTTTGAGGCCTTTTCGAGCAGTATCCAAGGCCAAATAAACGGACTATTCGACTTTTTTTCACCCCAAATGTTGCGATATTTACAAGAACTAGACTTTGAATCCTTTGCCGGTATGTATAACGGTAAAGGTCAAAAACAAGTATATGGTGACAAAATACAAAAACATTACACCGCATTTAAAAAAATAATGCCTAATTTAACAGACTAATTATTGAGGAAAAAAACATGAACGTATTTTCTTTTATCAGCAGTATTTTTGAACCCGCTACAAAACTGATTGATGAAATCCACACTAGCGACGAAGAAAAATTACAACTTCAAGCTCAGATCAAATCCGTTGAAAATGAATTATTAGCCAAAGTAATGGATTACGAAAGCCAACTACTTAAAAGTAAGACAGCAATCATTACTGCCGAAGCCACAGGGCAATCTTGGCTCCAAAGAAATTGGCGTCCAATTACCATGATTACTTTTCTAGTGTTGGTCGTTTTAGATAGCTTTGGACTGTTGGCATTTAGGTTATCGGAAGATGCTTGGACTCTATTAAAAATTGGATTGGGCGGTTATGTAGCTGGTCGCTCAGCAGAAAAAATCACCCAACAATATTTACAAGCACGACCAGCTGAAAGTAAAAATAGTGGGATAGCGAAAGGTTAAATCTAACTTTGTAATTAATACCTACTTGATAATCAAGGAAGAACGGGCGTAACTAATCTAATCTGATATTGCGCCTTTAAGTTTTTATATTGATTGGACTTTAAGTATTGTTTTAAATGTAGATCGAAGCTTTTT
>NZ_JBPOFP010000235.1:0-2627 GCF_051252315.1 Paraglaciecola sp.
GGATTAGGTAGTAGATTGCGCCCAATTACGAACCATATTCCGAAATGTATGGTTCCAATTTTAGATAAACCTCTGCTTGACTACTGGCTAGAATTGCTGGTTCCGAATCAAGATATTGATGAGATATTTATCAACGTTTGTTATTTAAAAGACGTCGTAGTTACACATTTGGAGCGACATTGGAGGCACTGTGAAAAAATAACAATTTGGTACGAAACGGAATTATTGGGAACCGCAGGTACACTACGTAAGAACATCCATCAATTAACCAGCGAAGATACACTTATTATCCATGCTGATAATCTATCTAAGTTTAACCTCAATGCCTTTATCCATGCTCACCACTCACGCCCTTTAAATTGCGAAGGCACCATGATGTTGTTCAAAACAGATTCGCCATCAAGTTGCGGTATTGTCGAGTTAGATACGCACAATAGAGTTTTAAAAATGCATGAGAAAGTGAAAATGCCACCGGGCGATTTAGCCAATGGAGCCGTGTATATTTTTTCTCAAACAATACTGGAATGTATAAAAGAAAGTGAAGCGTTTGAAATTAGCGCGGATGTTATCCCATCATTTTTAGGTAAACTATTTTCTTGGAAAAATTCTATCTATCACAGAGATATAGGAAACCCAACTAGTTACCAACTAGCCTCAAAAGAATATAAACAGTTGATATCGATATAGTCAAACTCAACTAAATTGTTCAATTGCGAGTTTCAAACGTAAGGATTCCAATGGCAAATTTCCAACGTTAGTAACTTGACATGCTGCAGCTACCGAGCCTATGAAAGCGGCTTCCCAAATCGTAGCTCCAGAAGCTAGTGCCATGACTGAGGCGGCAAAAAGGCAATCACCGGCTCCCGCTGGATCTACGGGGTTAGCCGCTAGAGCACTAATCCGATCATTTTCCCAACTGTTCTTAAGTGGTTCATGAATAAAAATACCTTCTTCGGCTAGGGTGACAAATAAGTTTTTACAATTTGATACTTCTGTCAACTTTTGTCCTAACACCACCAAACCATCTTTATCATTCTTCAAAGCGATTCTAACTTCACGCTCAGTAGGTGTAATTAAATCCATGCCTTTAAACCTAGCGATATCACCAACTTGAGACGAGCTTTGACTATCCGCAGCAACAATTATGTTGTTAGACTTAGTTAGTTCTACAATTTCATCCACCAGCTCTTGCGGGAGCATTCCATAATTAAAATCAGAAAAAAGTAAGATATCGAAATCACTAAGAGAAGATCTTAGCTTTGCCAGGATTTGTGATTGAATTTCTTTAGATATATCGTGAGACCTAACCTCATTAACTCTCAACATAGTTTTGTTACCAACTCTATATCTAGTTTTTAAGTTAGTTGGTCTAGTATCGTCATGCTCGACTTCTAACTCGATTCCATATTCTTGTAATCTAATTTTTGCAAACTCAGCCTGTCTATCAAACCCCATGACACTGTAATAACTAACTGATGAAGCGCCCATAGACTTGGCATGACCGGCAACAATTCCAGCTCCCCCTAAAAAGTATTTTGATTCGTCAGGTGTGACAACAATAGTGGGATCTTCTTGAGACATTCCAACAGCATTACACTGAATATACTGATCAACTATCGTATCACCAATAACCAAGACCTTTTTATCGCCAAAGCCTTCGATGATTTGATTAACTCTTTTCAAATCAATATTCTTACGACCCAGGTAGCCATTTAAACGTTCAACTTGAACATCTTTAGTTGAAGACGTAACCTTAAGATATGAACGAGAACTCGATCCGCTATCTCCAGAGCTAAATATTAACTTACCACCATACTGATCTAAGGCTTTACGTTCTAAATTAAAAACCCCTTCGTATTCCTTTCCTTTTACGACAGCCCAAGGTTTTAACTGTTCTATTAATTCATTACATTCTTGATAATTAACAAAGCCATAATCCACATGCTCTAACGAAGCAAGTACTTCTAATCTATGTTGTTCATCTAAGCTATCCAATGGTTTGGCAATTGAATTACTATTCACCCCAACAATTAATGTATCTCCACATTCTTTTGCGAATCGTAATAATCGAATATGTCCTGGGTGCAGCACGTTAAAGTTTCCAGTAACTAATATGACCTTCCCCAAAGAAGAAGTTTTAGCCAATATATCTTGTAAGGTAGTAAGGTTAGACAAATGAACTCTCTATTTATTGAATTAATTGCAACAGCAAAAACCAGTTAACGACTGAAAAATAAGAATATTATATCTTTAAACAGGTTTCACTCTTTAACTTAAAGATATATCGGCTTTAGATAAAAATACTTAATTTGAAAGTATTCCCTCCTTGATTCGCAATTGATTAAGTCTAATCAAAACAACTCTTTACCTATGATCTCTTGACCCTGTTAAATTTTCAGGCACAATCAAGGTAACGACTTACACAGCCAAAACAATCATGTTAAAAAACATACACTTACACATAGAAAAAAATAACAATAAGCAAGAAGAATTAGAAGTTGCGTTGGCTAAACACATTACTCAAACTCAAAAAGACAACATAAATGCTTTTCAGCGGCACATTCCTTCCGTAGTTGACATTATTAAGCATAGTCATAGCCAGAACATATCAGTTTTTTGTAATAAGT
>NZ_JBPOFP010000236.1:0-2542 GCF_051252315.1 Paraglaciecola sp.
GTACAGAAGTTTCAGTAGTATCTATAAATGAACAACAAGTTGCTGTTGATTTTGATTCTTCAGGAAATTTTGTGGTGGTGAGCTTAGATGGTATTTCTGGAGCAATAACAGCACAACGATACAACAGCAGTAGGGTAGCACAAGGGGCGGCAATCTCTGTTGGTACCGCAATAGAAGTAGATATCTCTTTACATGTGGAAGACGATGGTGATTTTGCTGTAGTTTGGGACACGGCAGGCGGAATTAATTTGCAACGCTATAATGCTAACGGGACTACAAATGGTTCAGGTATTATTATAGATTCAATGGGTGATTTAAGAACTCCATCAGTTGATGGAGATAATACAGGAAACTATGTAGCTACTTATATAAATAATACAACTGGGGCAGTAAGTGCTCGATCTATAAATAGTTCAGGGGTAATTGGGGCTAGAATATCAGTAGGAACTGCAACTGCACTTTCTCCAGATATAGCTGTAGATAATAGTGGCAATTATGCTGTAACTTTTAAAGATGGTTCTGGAATTAGAGTTCAACGATTTAATTCTTCAGGAGTAGCTCAAGGGAGTTTAATTCTTGTAGGTGCTGGAAACGACCCTAGAAAACCTACGATTGATATGAATGCAACAGGAGATTTTGCGGTTACTTGGGTTAATAATCTAGATGCGCTAGTTCAGGCAAGAGCTTATAATAGTTCTGGAACAGCTTTATACTCACTTTTAAGCCCTGGCTCAGTTACTACTGACATAGTGAGTCATGTTTCCATGGAAGATGACCAAAAGATGGTAGTAGTTTGGGAGAACAATTTTAATTTTTTTGTTAGAGAATACAATTCTTCAGGTTCAGCAATAGGGGTTGTAACACAGGTAAATACAGCTCCTGGATCTGATCCAAGCGCGACTATTGACGCTAGAATACAATCACAAGGATCTGATTTTTATATTGTTACTTATACTATTGGGGGTACAAGTTATTTTCAAGTTTTTGGTGTTTTGGCTTCTTCCAACTCAGCTCCCACAGAAATCTCTTTATCTCCAACTTCTATCAATCAGTCTGTTACTGATATAAATGCTACAGTAGGGACCTTTTCTACAATAGATGCAGATGGAGGAGACACACATGCATATACTTTGATAAGTGGAGCAGGAGATACAAATAATGCAAGTTTTAATATTAGCGGAAATACGCTTAGAACAACTTCTGCTTTAACTGCTGGAAATTATGATGTAAGAGTAAATAGCAATGACGGTACTGATGATTATGCAGAAGCTCTTTCGGTAACAGTGGTAGATAATATAGCCCCCGTATTTGACGTTACACCAAGTACCTCTTCGATAACACAAGTAACATTTACTTTAACAACAGACGTTAACGAAGCTGGAACTATTTATTATGTGATTGTTGCAGATGGAGCCACAGCTCCAACATCAACAGAAGTAAAAGCAGGAACAGGAAGTGGAGGGGCTGATCAAGTGACCAGTGGACATGATACAGTAAGTTCTGGAGGTTTTGCAAATAATTTTAGTGTTACAGGGTTAACAGCAGGAACTGCGTATGATGTGTATGTTGTTGCGGAAGATATATCAGCCAACCTACAAGCAAACCCAACTAAAATAGACGTTACAACAAATTCAATACCAGTAGTAGCTTTTACATCTACTAGCTCTTCAGGAGCGGAAAGTGTGAGCAGTGCAGATTTAGAAGTCTCATTAAGCACGATAAGTGGAAGTGATGTGTCTGTAAATTATGCTGTAACGGGAACTGCAACAGGAAGTGGTACAGATTATACTTTAGCAGATGGGATATTAACTATTACAGCAGGTGATAGCAATGATAATATTACTATAGCCAGTATTGTATCCGATGCCATTTTGGAAGCTAACGAAACAGTCATAGTAACTATTTCGAGTCCAACGAATGCAACTCTAGGAACGAATCTAGTACATACGTATACTATTAACAACGACGATACGGCAACTGTAACCATAGCAAATGCAAGTGGCAACGAAAATAATGGAGCTATCACGGTAACCGCAACACTGGACAATGCTGTACAAGGAGGGTTTACAGTAGATGTAAACACAGCAGATGGAACAGCAACTACAGCAGATAGTGATTATTCCGCTGTAACAAGCCAGACTTTAACCTTTGCAGGAAGTGCAGGAGAAATGGAGACCTTTACGGTAACGCCAACAATAGACACAGATTTAGAATCAAATGAGCAATTAACGATATTTCAAAATAATTTGGCATCAACTTCATTAGCAATAGATATCACCGATGGTGCAACCATAACCATATTAAATGATGATTTTCAGGCTACAGTAACGACTAGTGATGCAAACTCAATAACATCAAATATGGTTGATTTGGGAGGCGAGGTAACAGCAGAAGGGTCATCTTCGGTTACAGCACGAGGAATAGTATATGCGATTACCTCAGAAAATGCTACCCCACAAATAGGAGGCGCAAATGTAATTACTGATGATAATGGTATAGGTTCAGGTATTTTTAATGAAACTATTTCCAGCTTGGCAGCGAA
>NZ_JBPOFP010000237.1:0-2445 GCF_051252315.1 Paraglaciecola sp.
CGATTCCTAGTTTTGAAAAACCAGATTATCATCGTTGCTAGTAGAAGAAACTAGACGGTGTTTACCGGACGGACACCTTCGTTTTGTTTGATCATCGCCATTATCTGGCTGTCACTGAATTTTGATTTACGCATTAGAAAACACCTTCGTTTTATTTTATTGGAATTTTCTACTTATGACTACTTTGGTTTGGCGGGGGGATTACAATTATCAAATATAGATTATAGCGTTGCTAGACGGGGTTTACCGGACGGACACGTATGATTTCACGTTGCAAAAGTATTAATTGTATATTTTCAATTACACCATTACCGGGTGGTGCAGAATTAACAATCGCTCTCCCCTAGTGGTGGTGACATTGAGGATATTGGAATTCAATTTTTTATTTAGCCAGGGCTCTGATGGCGCTAGCGATATGCTCTGCTTGAGTTTGTGATACGTGCAGATCAGTTGATTCGACCATCACACGGATCAATGGCTCAGTGCCTGATTTACGTAATAATACACGTCCGAAATTTGCCAATTCGGTTTCGGCTTCTGCAACAGCTTGCCTAACTGAGTTAGTATTTAAGATCTCATCAGCGTTATTATGACTTAGTTGAACATTGATGAGTACTTGAGGGTATCGTTGCATACCCGTCACATATTCTTGTAATGACTGTTGCTGTTGAAGCAGTGCTGTTAATACTAAAAGCGATGCGACAATACCATCGCCAGTTGTCGCATAATCCAAATGTAGAATATGACCTGAGCTTTCACCGCCGAGTTTCCATCCGGTGCTTTTAAGTTGCTCTACAACATACCGGTCGCCCACTTTAGCTCGCTTAAACGGAATACCCATGTCCTTGAGCGCTAACTCAAGTCCAAGATTAGACATCAGAGTACCAACAACTCCCCCGTCCATATGACCTTGTAATTTGGCGGCTTTAGCTAAAATGTAGAGAATTTGGTCGCCGTCAATCACCGCACCACTACCATCGACAAGCATTAATCTGTCAGCATCACCATCCAATGCAATACCCAAATCGGCTTGATGTGCAAGCACCGCAGCTTGCAAGCTATCTAAATGCGTTGCACCACATTGCTCATTGATATTTAAACCATTGGGCTTATCGTTAATACTGATGACTTCAGCACCCAGCTCTGCATACACATTTGGCGCTATGTGATACGCAGCACCATTAGCACTGTCGACCACAATCGTTAACCCTTCAAGCGTCAAACCTTTAGCAAATATGCCTTTGCAATACTCAATATAGCGTCCTGCCGCATCGTCTATGCGTCTGGCTTTACCTAAACGCTCTGAGCTAACACATTGCATCGCGTTATGATTTAATGCTTGATCAAGTAACGTCTCAATTTCAAGCTCTTGTGCATCAGTTAGCTTAGTCCCGAAATTATTAAAAAACTTAATACCATTATCATAATATGGATTGTGCGATGCACTAATAACCACTCCCGCATCGGCTCTAAATGTGGATGCTAAATAAGCAACAGCTGGTGTGGGCATGGGTCCAACAAATGCCACATTGATGCCAGCCGCAGAAAGCCCTGCTTCCATGGCTGATTCAAACATATATCCGCTATTACGCGTATCTTTACCGATTAATATCTCTTTAGTGCCGCTAGACGCTAAAACAGTTCCCGCTGCCCAACCTAATTTCATTGCAAAATCAGGGGTGATTGGAAATACCCCTACTTTACCTCTTACTCCATCGGTACCAAAATATTTACGTGGCATAATGTGTCTTATTCTCCTAATGCTTTATATTGGTCTTTGCTTCTAGCCGGGCTACCATACACAATAGAGTGCTTGGTAATGTAGGTAATGATGCACGCCTTACCGATATCATCCTAAATATTCATGAATGGCATTGACGACGGGCCAAGGCCCGATAGTTTCTAGTTCAGGGTATCGATCGTCTACAAATTCAATTAACGTAAAACCACATTCTTCTGCCATTTCAGCAACGACTTTGCCATGCCCACTAGCCCCTAAAATAATTAACTTAGTCATTAGATGATGGTGCCCCTTGAAACTTTGACATCGTAACGTGTCTTACTTAACTGCTCTGATCTCTGACTGCTATTGCAGTAGAGTAGTTAATCACTACCAAATAAATCACGAGTGTAAACTGTCTCAATGACATCACTGAGGAGTTCATCTTCTGTTAAAACTGGTTCATGAATAATGTGAGTCCTGCTCACGTTTAAATATAATGGACTAATAAAATAACAGCATATTTGATAGAGAAGTGAAATCTCTCACATGCATCTTAATCTCATAGTTATCATATCAACTTTTCACCGCATCTCCTGACCCCGATCCGGTAATAGTTTTCACGATATACAAAAAGTAATTTTTCAGAGACATCGTCTTGATCATAACTTCGTCTATTGTTGCCAATTTATATGGCGTAGACATATCAATATTTTGTATCTGCG
>NZ_JBPOFP010000238.1:0-2383 GCF_051252315.1 Paraglaciecola sp.
GGGGTTTTGTAAGTTACAGATAAATCGTATTGCGATTGTCTGTAACTTACAAAACGATACTTGAGTTACTATAGAGTTAATCCGAATTTTTTAGCAAGTAGATCGCGACTTTGCTGGTCTAAAAATTTAGCTTTTTGAAGCTGTTCTAGTCTCGTTTGTTCATCATTAAATAATTGCATTTTATTCTTCGTTTTCGTTTTTGATACTTGGTAAATCAGGCTCAGTTCCATCCAACAAAGTTTGTGCTGGCGGTTCGCTGCCACGATTACCGGTTGGTAATTGTTGTTCGTTTGAAAACAAAACAGGTATTTTGCGTAAATCAGTTTTGTTCAAAATTTCTTTCTGATCTTCAAAGTCTGCAATTACTTGTGCTGTAAACTTGCTGTGTTTTAAATTTTCCCGACTCTGAGACCAGGCGACCATGGAGTTGACGACATATGCGTTTGTTGCACCTTTGCCCAAGCTAACTACTTGAATCCATCTATCTTTTGCTAATGTGTCAATGTAGTTTTTAATTGTTCTCGTACTACAACCTTGCATTTTTGCTAAAACTGCGTGAGATGCGACTACAGCGTTGCTGTTGCTATCCATCCTTGACACTAGCATGTGCATGAATGCTGCTGCACCCCTGTGTTTGATTATTAATCGAGCCCAAGCTTCATGTGCGCTTATCTCTGTTTGAACCCACCTGCCCCTCTTGTCAGAAATCGGTTTGCTGGGTACTCCAATAATTTCTTTGTTATCCATTTTTGCCTACCCCTATGAAATCACTTTCCAATAATTAGAAATATAATATCACAGGATTTCCAAATGTTAGAAAAAAATATCAAAACAATGGAAGTCTATTTCCAAATAATGGAAGCACCTAGGCAAACCCATGTTGCCTACCCCCCCCCCCCTATAGGATTGCCTACCCCCCCCAAAAACATAGTTGATTTATAAAGGTTTTTTATTTGCTGCTTTATCTATTCTTGTAGTGCACGCAAAACCTTGCGTGCGTTTGGTTTGTGGTGACAGCTAGCGCACTTCGTTTGCTGATTTGCTCAATTTGTCAAAAACGAAGTGATGTTTTCGCCAAATTAAGCAAATTTTAATTAGAAAGGGGTTATCTTCTCAATCTGTTGTTTAGCTTGACTACATCACTGTAAGACTCCTCTAAGACGTTCTGAGCGATTTTTGGAGATTTACTATACGCTGACTCAACTTCATCGAAATTTAACGTCTCAGCGTTGCTCATAGCGTCATCTGTGAATTTTTTCATCATTTTCAAAACCGGTTCAGCGTAATCAGCTATTTTCTTTATTGCATCAGAGTTATTCATAAATAATAATTCTGAAACTTCTTTGTTAGCTATCTCTAAATGTCTATTTTTTGATTCTAATTTGATGTGTTCAGATATTAAATCTTCAAGTTTTTTCCGTTGTACTGGTAAATCTTTGCTGACTAAATTGCGGTGGTTTTTTAGTGATGTGTGATCAACATGTTCTCGATTCTGTCGGCGAAACTCGCCGCGTTTAAGCCCATATTTCGCGTTGTGTTCAGCGTATTCTGTGCAAAGCTTTTCAAGTGTTGCGGGGGTGTAAAGCGTACTTTGAGAAAGTTTTTTTACTGTTGTGTAAGTCGGTTTCTCACCTCGTGCTTTCTGTTTTTTACCTTGTCTGTTTTTCTTTTTAACCTTAACTGCTGGGATTGTTGTTACATGAAAATGAGGGGATAGCTCATCGTTGTGATAATCAATAGCAACTAATCTGCCTTTAAACTTTTCTTTTGCGAATATTATTTGATCTTTTTTCCACTGCTCAAGTTCTTCATCACTACAGTTATCAAAAAATTCAGGGCTAGCCGTTAAAACAAATTCCATCGCAAAATTTGTTCTAACGGCCATTTTGCCAGTCGGCACTTCAATTCCGAAATGCTTTATTCTTTCATTAATCAAATCTAAGAGTGAACGTTTCGGATCGCCAAAAGCACGATAAAATTCTCCTCCTTCCCTTACATTTTTTTGAGGTGTGATTCTTCTGTTGTGATTATCAACTGAAGTTAATTTTTGCTTTTTATGATATTTAGTTCTGATGATCGAATACATAAAATACTCCGTTTTTTTAAATTTGCGGAACGCAAACTCAGTGACTTAAAATCAGACCGCGAAGCGTGTCGCAAATTTTAGGTCCTTCCTGAGTGAATGAAGTTAAAAATTTTAGGAAGGACCTAAAATTTGTTAGGAAGGACCTAAAAACGCAATCTGTATTTAATATGCTATCAGACGATTTAAAAAAGGATGGAAATTGGTTGGAGAAATTTTTGTAGGGGTTTTGTAAGTTACAGATAAATCGTATTGCGATTGTCTGTAACTTACAAAACGATACTTGAGTTACTATAGAGT
>NZ_JBPOFP010000239.1:0-2360 GCF_051252315.1 Paraglaciecola sp.
ATTGCGATAGAAGTTTTAACTATTTTCAACATGGTTAAATTCTCTTTTTAGTTAAGTTAATTGGATTTGTTTGAAACACTCCTTCGCTTCGATGACTCTATTAAAGACCAATTATCTTGATTAAAAAATCTACAAGGTGATACTTAGGTATGTAAAGTTATAAGAAACAATTGTCTTTTCGATATTTATGATTCTGTTAACCTAAGCTTATTGAAACTTTTTGAAGGAAGTTGTGACGTGAATAGACGTGATTTTGTTGTAGGTGCAAGTACCTTAATTGGGGCTTCAACTTTGTCTACTCATTTAGGGGCTAAAACTGAAGGTTTAAATCAATCTATAGGTCACGAATTTGCACTAAATTATGCTCCTCACTATGGGCATTTTAAGTTTTCAGCGGGTGCCGATATCGTTGATCAAATTGCTTATGCTGCCGATCAAGGATTTAATGCTTGGGAGTTTAATGGTTTAGCAAAACAACCTATTGCAGAGCAAAACCGTATTGGAAACGCCCTCGCTAAACACGATATGCAAATGGGTGTTTATGTGTCGGGTATGCCTAATAATTTTTGGTCAGCTCAGCCGGTATATTCAGGGAACGAGGCTAGTGCCAGAGATGCCTTTTTATCTCTAGTTAAAAAACAAGTGGATACAGCTAAACGGGTCAATGCAAAATGGACGACTGTGGTTCCAGGTTTTATTGATCCTAGATTACCTATGGGGTTTCAAACTGCCAACATTATCGACTTGTTACATAGAGTGTGTGACATCTTTGAAAAACATGATTTGACCATGGTACTGGAACCGCTTAATACACGGATTAATCATCCTAATATATTTTTAACCACAGTAGATCAGGCCTATGCTTTATGTACAGCGGTGAACCGTCCAGAATGTAAAATTTTATTCGACATCTACCACGAACAAATCCAAAGCGGGAACATTATTAATACGATTGATGCAGCTTGGAAACACACTGCGTATTTCCAAGTGGGCGACAATCCAGGTAGAAAAGAGCCTACAACGGGTGAGATTAACTATAAAAATATTTTTTCTCATATTCATACAAAGGGTTTTACCGGCATAGTGGGTATGGAACATGGAAAGTCTCAATCTGGGCTAGCGGGTGAACAAGCCCTAATTCAAGCTTATAAAAATACAGATCCTTCTTAAGCTTAAGTATTCAGCAAGCTTGTTACGAATGCTCGTTACAGCCTAATATCTTTTTATATTAAAAGTTCTTTTTAAAATGTGCTGTGTGTAGTTTCACAGATGAGTAAAACTTGATTCATTATAAAAAATTATTGGCGTGTTTTTGGTTAGCAAAACTTACAATATTGTTCAGTGTTGTATGTGCGATTTCGTTTAAGGCTTCTTGGGTAAAAAAACCTTGGTGTCCTGTTATAAGTACATTGTGAAATGTCGATAACCTTTGAAACAAATCATCTTGTATTACTTCACATGAACGATCTCTAAAAAATATTTCGGACTCCATTTCGTAAACATCTAAACCAACGTAACCAATTTGTTGTGTTTTTAAACCTTTGATTAAAGCACTTGTGTCAATTAAACCTCCTCTAGACGTATTGATCAGCATCACTCCTTTTTTCATCTGCTTGATCGTGTTGCTGTTAATCATATGAGTATTGTCAGACGTTAAGGGGCAATGCAGGCTAATAATGTCACTTCTAGCAAATAGGTCTTGCAAACTAATGTATTCAGCCTGAGATTGCATTTTGGGGTTGGGTATAGGGTCATGAGCCAATACTTTGCAGCCGAATCCTTTGACTATGTCAACAAACGCGCTGCCTATGTGCCCTGTGCCAATCACACCTACGGTTTTATTGTGCAAGGTAAAACCTAGCAGGCCTTGTAAGTCGAAATTGCCTTCCTTAACACGGTTATATGCCTTATGAGTGCGCCTGTTTAACGTCATGATCAAGGCAAGGGCATGTTCAGCAATAGCGTGCGGAGAATATACAGGAACATGGCTAACACGGATGCCTAATGTGTGGCATGTGGCAATATCTACATTGTTGTAACCCGCGCATCGCAGGGCTATATGTTTTACGCCTGAGCTAGCTAATTGTTCTACCACTTGCGTGTTAAGTTGGTCATTTACAAATACACAAACTGTGTCAAACCCTTTAGCTAAAGGGACGGTTTTTTCATCTAGTTTTGATTCTATATGGGTAAAGCTGATAGCGTGTTTCTGCACCAATGAATTGAAGACTTTTTGGTCGTAAACTTTACTGCTAAAAAACGCGACTTTTGTGGAAGGCATTGAATTGTCCATACTCATGCTTAGGGAAAAAGAACTGTTTATATTTAACGAGTTTTTATTTGGCTTATCAATATTGATC
>NZ_JBPOFP010000240.1:0-2353 GCF_051252315.1 Paraglaciecola sp.
ACCGCTACAGCCGCAGAGCTAAACACTCTTGATGGTATTACAGCGACCACCGCAGAGCTTAACATTACTGATGGACTGACAGCTACTACTACGGAGTTAAACACTCTTGACGGTATTACAGCATCTACTACAGAACTAAACTACACAGACGGTGTAACGTCTAATATTCAGACGCAGCTAAACGGCAAAGCCACAACCGCACAAGGTGCACTCGCTGACTCGGCTGTTCAGCCTCTTGATAGTGTTGAATTTAATACTGGTAGTTTTACAAGCGTAGACGTCACAGGCACTGTCACAGCTGATGGTTTGGTGGTTACTACTGACAGCCCAAGTGGCACAATTGCATCTTTTAAAGGTAGCTCAGGTTTTGGATTTACTCTTACATCAAGTGCCGTCGCACCTTATGTGCAATCTTTTGGTGTTGGAGGTGGCGAAGAAATTGCTATCACAAGTGGTGGAAGTAAAGTAGCCTTATTCAGTGACGGCGGCGATGTATCCTTCTTTGAAGACACTGGCACGACTGCGAAGATGGTGTGGGATGCTAGCGCTGAGAGTCTGGGGATTGGTACTAGTTCGCCTACAAATAAAATACAAACATCGGGTTCGGCGGGTTTAAATAATACGATAGCTTCATTTGAAAGTAACGTGTTTACTAGGATTTATGGGGATTCAAACTTTGGCGGTAATTTAAACTGGTCTATTGATACACCGCTTAGATTTTCAACGTCAGCCGATAATTTTTCAGGCTTTGCGGAACGCATGAGAATAGACTCAGCAGGTAACGTAGGGATTGGCACGGCTAGTCCATCGCAACTTCTTGATGTATCTAGCGCCTCTAACCCTGCATTCCATATTACTAACACCGATGGAACAAACGGCTCTACCTTACGCATGGTTATGGCAACTAATGGCGCGTTTATTGGTCTAGCAAATCCACAAGGCGGTTCAGATGTTTTGCGGTTCGGTACTGGTAATGAGCAAGAACGAGCAAGAATAGACAGTTCTGGCAACTTGTTGGTTGGTAAGACAAGTGCAGATAATACCACAACAGGTGTACGGATTGGACCTAGTTTTATATCTGTTACATCATCAGCTAACGCAAACACAGCTATATTCAATCGAACAGGACCAAATGACGGTGAGGTAGTACGCTTTGCTAAAGACGGCGCAACAGTTGGGTCGATTGGTAGTAATGGCGGGTATACATATTTTGTAGGTAATAACTCTGCGGGCTTTGCAGGTTCAGGTTTGTTATTTGGAAGTAATACAGCACTACCTGTTAATCGTGTGGGCACGTCTACTGATGGAGTTATGAGGTTAGGTACATCATCCAACCGCTTCAGCGACCTCTACCTCTCTGGCGGTGTTAAGGGTAACAACCTTACGTTTAGTGGTAACGGCTCTAGCGAACATGCACGCATAGACAGCTCTGGAAACTTGGTGGTTGGTATGACAGCTCCATCTAACGCCACAGCAGGTATGTATGTTCGACCGTCGAGTTCAAGTGGTTTTATGGGTGATAATACAAATGCAATAAACCTCGGGCGTCTTAATAGTGATGGGGTTATCGCTAACTTTTTAAAAGATGGCGCAACAGTTGGGTCGATTGGTAGTACAGCTGGAACGCATCTTTATGCTGGCTCAGGTGACACAGGTCTATTATTCCAAGGAACAGCGGTTGCAATAGAGCCTTGGAATCCATCGACTAATCAGACAAGACGTGATGCAATTGATTTAGGTCTTTCAGGCAACCGTTTCAAAGACCTCTACCTCTCTGGCGGTGTGTATCTTGGCGGGACTGGTGCGGCTAATAAGTTGGACGATTATGAGGAGGGTGTGTTTACTCCTACCGCAGCTAGAAGCTCAGGCGGAAATATTGTTGCAACGTACACTTTACAAAACGGCAAATACGTTAAAATTGGAAATGTCTGTTACTTTGAGATTGAGATTCAGCTAAGTGCGATAAGTTCACAGGGTAGTGGATACACTTTAATTAATGGTCTTCCGTTTGTATCAGGCGGCTTGAGTAACTACACTACTATATGCCAAGCGCAGGGAAACTTACTATCTACTGCGGACGTTATAACAAGAGCTTACACATCTAGTTCAACTTTGTATATTGGTATAGATGAAAACTCAGGATTTCCACCAAAGCAGTATCCGTGGGCAACTACAGGTAGTGGAGTTATTCGTGTTTCAGGAACATATATGACAGCTTAATTACCGCTATTGGATTATAGCGACAGACAAAACAAGAGGAAATAAACATGAGTTTAGAAAAGAAAATAACACAAGACAAAATCGAAGTAGTAACTGTACAGGACTACAAAGTCTTACAAGTACGCACAAAGAC
>NZ_JBPOFP010000241.1:0-2352 GCF_051252315.1 Paraglaciecola sp.
AACTAAAGCTTTAATCGAAAATAGAGCTGTAACTTCACAAATTAGTTTAACTAACGTAAGTGAAGCAAATTAAGAATCAGTAAGTAAAACGGCTGCGGAACAGCCGTTTTACTTATTCTTCGATATATTATTTAGATTGTACAGCTGATATTATCCTTAAAAAATTTTGAGTGATATTGATGCGCATTAGTAGAATCTTTCATCCCCATACATTAAGTGTTGATAGCCAAATCACCTTAACCCCAGAAGCGACAAACCATTTAGCCAATGTGTTGCGGGTAAAAGAAGAACAAGCCATTGTATTATTTAATGGTGACGGCAATGAATACAGCGCTCATTTATCCCTAGTGTCTAAACGCAAAGTTGAAGCGATAGTAGATGCACAACTATCGGTTAGTATTGAGTCACCTCTAAACATTCACTTAGGCCAAGGTATCTCAAGAGGCGATAGGATGGACTGGGTCATTCAAAAGTCTGTGGAACTTGGGGTCAGTGAAATAACGCCTTTAATAACTGAACGATGTGGTATTAAGCTAAACCAGCAAAGGTGGCAAAAAAAGCATGAACAATGGCAAAAGGTAGCGATTTCTGCATGTGAGCAGTGTGGTCGAAATGTGTTACCCAAATTGCATTTCCCCATACCTTTCAACGAATGGATAAACCTCTCCACCAATCAAATACGTTTAACATTGCATCCTAGAGCAGAGCAAGCGTTTAGACACATTTCAGTCCCTCCATCAGGCGCTAGGCTATTGATTGGGCCAGAAGGTGGTTTTACTGATCAGGAGATATACCAAACTGAGCAAACTGGTTTTCATACTGTACAGCTTGGGCCTAGAGTATTACGAACCGAAACAGCTGCGATTGCTGCAATAACAGCATTACAGGCCATTCACGGCGATCTTTAAAAAGCAAGTCATTACACAGCATACAGCGCTCTTTTTACACATATTTTACATTCATTCAGCATCTATGATAAATTAGAGCCTTAATTTGGTGTAGATGTAACTAGTTTTTAATTAGTAAACACTGAAAATACTACCTGTATATAAGTTTAATTTGACTAAAAATAATAATAAATACTATGCAATCACTACAATTAGTTTCAAGTGAAGAAAATCAAAGAAATACAGCTCTAGCCTCGCAACGTCTTTTAGATGATGCGCGATCCCAAGCAATGGAAAACTTGCTTACCTCAGGGCCCTTGAGTGAAAGTTTACGTATTATTTCAGATTGCCTTGAAAATATTTTGGGTAGTTGCCATTGTCAGATTTTATCCTTTAAATCTGCAGAAAATCATTTCAACATAATTAACAAATCACAACGTACTCATACGAAGTTTATGGGTAATTTTGTGCAGTCTATATTGAATAGCAAGCCAACCGAACTGAATGCAAGTTTACAGAACAAAACTGAATTTATTTATCCAAATATATATTCATCACGTGAATGTAAAAATATACATACAGAAGGCAAAGAGTTAGGCGTTGTGGCAGTTTGGTCTATGCCCTTAGTGGCCAATGATGGGAGTTTAGTGGGTGCCTATTTATGTCTGTTTAATACGGTTAGGCATACAAGTGACGGCGAATTAGAATTACTAAACCGCGCAGCGAGGAGCATTTCTGCTCTAATAGTCCACACCAAACAAAAAACGTTAGAATTAAAAAGCAAAATATCCCAACAGAAACAAATAACAAAACAAAATACAGAAGTAGACGAACTAAACTTAGCAATTAAAAAAGCGTTAGAACAAAGAGCTGAAGTACAGACTCAACTTCTAGAGTTAGAGAATTTAGCATCTTTAGGCACTATGATGTCTAGTCTCACCCATGAAATTAATACACCTATAGGTGTTTCAATTACCGCATCCAGTTTCCTAGATGACTTGCATCAAGACTGCTTAGACAAACTCGAGTTAAATCAGCTTAAACGTTCAGAACTAATGGCTTTTATAAAAGAGTCAAAAGAAGCTTCTTATATCATTCATCGAAATGTCGTCCGGGCTGATGAATTAATTAAAACGTTTAAAAGATTATCAATCGATCAAGATAGCCAAGACCTGCGCTATTTCAACTTATGTCATTACGTTTATGAGATCTTACTCTCACTTAAGCCCAAACTAAAAACGATGCCACATAAGTTTTGTATCGATATTCCTGATGATCTTAATATCTCAAGTAACCCTGGCGCGCTAAGTCAAATTCTGATTAATTTAATAACGAATTCACTCACACATGCAGTCTTACCTAATCAATCTGGACACATTACAATAAAAGCAAGATTAGATGAGAAAACAAATGAGCTTTTGATTAGTTACAAAGATAATGGTGTGGGTATAATCCAAATTTTATA
>NZ_JBPOFP010000242.1:0-2343 GCF_051252315.1 Paraglaciecola sp.
ATGCTAAAATCATAGAAAAACAACCCGTATCCAATCCATTAGCAGCTATGAATGGCTATATTCCGGGAGTCAATATTGTTCAAAATACGGGACTTCCCGGTAGCGGTTTTAAGATAGAGATACGCGGTAAAAACTTTATAAATGCAGGCACTGAGCCGCTGTATATTGTAGATGGTGTTCCTTATAGTTCCGAGTCGCTGTCATTTCCTCTTGTTAATCCTATACTACCACAAGAAAGTCCGTTGAGTTTGATTAACCCTTTTGATATAGAAAGTATCGAGGTACTGAAGGATGCAGATGCCACAGCTATTTATGGTTCTCGTGGTGCCAATGGTGTGGTCTTAATCACGACCAAAAGAGGCAAAGCAGGGAAAACCCAAATTAAAGTTAATGTCACTACAGGGCTGGCAAGCGTGCCGCGCTTTTTGAATTTGTTAAATACAGAACAATATTTAGAAATGAGACAGGAAGGACTTACCAATGACGGCTTCACACTTGAAACGACACCTTCTTCTATACAAGGTGTCATGCCAGACTTGTTTGAATGGGATCAAAACCGTTATACAGATTGGCAAGAGGTGCTTATAGGAGGTATAGCTAACCGAAACACGGGACAGCTTTCTTTTTCAGGAGGTAATGAACAGATCCAGTTTTTGTTTAGTGGTAGCTATCAAAGTGAGACTACAGTATTTCCTGGAAATTCAAAATATGGGAAAGCTTCTGTATTAAGCAATATCAAACATCAATCACTAGACAAACGTTTTCAGATACATGTCTTAACGAACTATGCTTTTGACGACAACCGCCTCCCGTTAGGTGATCTTACTGGAGAAGCCTATAACTTGGCGCCAAATGCTCCGGCGCTTTACGATGACTATGGTAAGTTGAATTGGGATGGGTGGACCCCAACCTTAGTAGATAACCCATTGGGTATGTTGGAAGGGGAGTATCGGGCAAAGAATAAAAGTCTTCTATTTAGTTCGGTGATTTCTTATCGCCCAATACCAACTCTAGAGTTTAGAACCAATTTAGGCTATACAGATTACAATAGGGAGGAGCATAAAGCATCCCTACATACTGGGTTTAATCCGGCTTATGGATTAACAAGTGCTACTGGATCCTCTATTGTTACTAATCGAGCTTCACGCCAATCCTGGAATGTGGAACCACAGATTAAGTGGGAAAAGGACTGGGGCAAAGCAAACCTTAATTTCCTGGTTGGAACCACATTCCAGCAACGTTTAACAAACCAGGTTAGTATTTCTGGTGAAGGGTTCCAAAATAACAGTCAAATCCTTGATGTTTTCGCAGCCAATAAAATCACAGATGGGTTAGATCAAGAATCTAAATATAACTACCATGCCCTATTTGGGAGACTAAACTTTAAATGGGCAGGGAAATATATTATGAATCTCACAGGGCGGCGAGATGGCTCCAGCCGGTTTGGACCAGACAGGCAATTTGGTGATTTTGGAGCCGTTGGGACGGCCTGGATTTTTTCAGAAGAAAACTTTTTAGAAAATCATTGGTTTTTAAGTTATGGAAAGCTTCGTGCTAGCTATGGAGTTACAGGTAGTGATAATATAGGGGATTATGGCTTTTATAATACCTATGAGACTTCGGATGATGGAAGCTATGACGGATCGATACTCCTACCAAACAAGTTATTTAATCCAAACTTTGGATGGGAAGAAAATAAAAAGTTTGAAGCAGGTCTGGAATTGGGTTTTTTAGACGATCGTGTACTACTCACAGCTGCATGGTATAGTAACCGCTCCTCAAATCAATTGTTGGGGATTTCTTTACCTGGAACCACTGGTTTTAATTCTGTAAATGCCAACTTTGATGCTACGGTAGAAAACACAGGTTTTGAAATAGACTTTCGGTCTGTGAATATTAAAAATTCCCATTTTAAATGGACTACGACTTTTAATATTTCGATACCCAAAAATAAACTGGTAAAATTTGATGGGTTGGAACACTCTACTTTTGCAAACCAATATGTTGTAGGACAGCCTTTGAACATTGAAAAGCTGTATCATATGGTTGGTGTAGACTCGGTAACTGGTGTCTATCAGTTTGAAGATTATAATAAAGATGGCGTTATAGACCCCAGTACGCTCTCAGAAGACCGTCAATGGATCGAGGACACGGCTCCAAAGTTTCATGGTGGATTGAACAATGTTTTTAATTATAAAACCCTGAGTTTGGAAGTTTTTTTCCAGTTTAAGAAACAAAGAGGAACTGGTGTTTTCTACGATTCAAATTATCCGGGTGGTCTTTCTAATCAACACGAGTTCGTATTAAATCGTTGGCAGGAAAATGGAGATGAGGCTTTAGTAC
>NZ_JBPOFP010000243.1:0-2332 GCF_051252315.1 Paraglaciecola sp.
GTGGAATTGGTAGACACGCTGGATTTAGGTTCCAGTGCTTCACGGCGTGAGAGTTCGAGTCTCTCCTTCCGCACCATTATTTATATTTTCTTGTTAAAAGCTTTTTATTCACTACGTTCACTATGCGCTGCGCTTATTTATGTGCTTCGCACACAGAGCATTCGCTTTGCTCACAAAGCTAGAAGCATTCACTTCGTTCACCGCAATCCATTGCGGGTTTTCAAGCCTAGTCCCTTAGGCTCCACATACTTTTTACCAACAGCCGCAAAAAGTATGCAAAAAGGGCTGTGCTCCAAACAAATTCCTATTCCATTAAATTATTGTGGCTTATGCCCGTTTCGATATTTAAGGATAGGTATTTTTAGATTAGAGAAGTTTGTGGAGCAAATGACCTTTTGGTTACTTTTGAGTCTTTTTAAAAGTAACTGGTGTGGCGAGGATGCCATATCAAAAACGCAATGGATTGCGGTGAACGAAGTGAATAAGTATGCGTAGCCCATAAAATGACGAAGTCATGACGTGGTTCACGAAGTGAATACATTGGTAGGCGAAGCCTATGCTTTTCCATCTATATATTAATCAATTTTAAATTGATTATTTTTATCTCTATATTTTGTAGGTTTATTCTCGACTTGCGTTAGTGCTATCGCTATACTACTGCGTCTTTTTTATCAGACTAATCTAAAAAGCATCGTTGTTAAATTTGTTTTTAGGATTTTCGGGTCTAATGAAGGTTCCAAAATATTTATTTTGTTATACACCGTTTAGTCTACAAGTAATCATAAAATAAGCGCCTGAGTGCGCACAGTTGAGGTAGAAAAATGCAAGTTTCCGTTGAGACGCCTACAGGTTTAGAACGCCGTCTTACTATAACCGTTCCAGCAGCGTCGATTGACACTGCCGTTAAGTCTCGTTTACAGCAGTTAGCTAAAACACAGAGAATCAATGGTTTCCGTCCAGGTAAAGTACCTGTTAACGTCATTAAAAAACGTTATGGTCAAGCTGTGCGTCAGGAAATTGCTGGCGAAGTCATGCAACAGAATTTCTACCAAGCTATTACCCAAGAAAAAATCACCCCAGCTGGTATGCCTTCTTTCGAAATGAAAACAGATGAAGACGGTAAAGATTTAGAATTCGTTGCTGCTTTTGAAGTGTATCCAGAAGTTGAAGTTAAAGACGTTGAAAAAATTAAAATTGAACAGCCTGTTGTAGAAATCTCTGATAAAGATTTAAGCAACATGATGGACACATTACGTAAGCAACATGCTACGTATAAAGAAGTTAAACGTAAAATCAAGAAAGACGACAAAGTCACTATGGATTTTGTTGGAACGATTGATGGTGAAGAATTTGAAGGTGGAAAAGCTGAAGATTTCGTTTTAGAACTAGGTCAAAATAAAATGATCCCTGGTTTTGAAAAGCCAATCATTGGTAGCAAAACGGGTGAAGAAGTTATTTCTGATGTGACTTTCCCTGAAGATTACCACGCAGAAGCGCTTAAAGGTAAAGAAGCACAATTTACAATTTCTATCAAAAAGACAGAAGGTTTAAATTTACCTAAAGTTGATGAAGAATTTGCTAAGTTGTTCGGTATTGAAGACGGTAACATTGACGCATTAAACGACGAAGTTCGTAAGAATATGCAACGTGAACTAGATCAAACTTTAAAAGCGTCTGTAAAAGAGCAAGTTATTGCTGGCTTATTAGAAAAGAACGTAATTGATTTACCTAAAGCTTTAGTCGAGCAAGAAGTTAATGTTTTACGTGACCAAGCTAAACAACGTTTTGCTCAACAGCAAGGCGGAAAAGTTGACAACATGCCTGAATTACCAGCCGAGTTGTTTGAAGAAAATGCACGTAAACGCGTAAGCATTGGTTTGTTGTTAGGTGAAGTGATTAAAACAAACGAGTTGAAAGTTGATGCCGCTAAGGTTGATGCGTTAATTCAGACTGCTGCTTCTGCTTACGAAGATCCACAAGAAGTTATTGAGTATTACAAGTCTAATGACGAATTAACTCAACAAATGAACAATGTTGCTTTAGAAGAACAAGCAGTAGAAGTACTACTTGAAAAAGCTAAAGTTAAAGAAGTTAAGAAGAAATTTGACGATATCATGAACAAACAGGCTTAATTTGCCTTTTGTTAATTGACTTAACTAGTCTGCAACTGCTTAAATGCTCGGTATCTACCGAGCATTTTTATTTGTGAAGAATACTAATATATGATGAATACACCTTTTGACCCTTCTAACGCCCTTGTCCCTATGGTTGTTGAACAAACTGCTAAGGGAGAGCGTTCTTATGATATCTACTCTCGTTTATTAAAAGAAAA
>NZ_JBPOFP010000244.1:0-2325 GCF_051252315.1 Paraglaciecola sp.
CGACCAGCTTTTCCAACTACGGTTTCAATTTCTGGAATAGTAGCTACTGCCATATCTAATTGTTGAAGCACTCTTTTGTTTTCTTCAACACCAGAATGTGGTAATGAGGTTGGCATTAATAAAAATGAACCTTCATTTAAAGATGGCATAAATTCTTTTCCAGTATTGTTCATTATCCAAATACCAGAAATAAGTACGGTAGTTGGTATCATTAAAAACAAAAGTTTGTTGGCTAAAGCCCAGTTTAAAATCTGTCCATAATACCTTCTGAAAATTGAAAATATTCCTAAAATTCCGAAGCAAATGATAGCGACAAAAATTAAGTTGATGAAGATACTTCTGTCAAAACCTAGCGGTCTCCAATATTCAGCAAGTAAGAATACAATAGCAGCACATGAGATGATAATATTAACAAGATTGCTATTCTTTTTGTTGAGTTTTCTCGAAACTCCTAATAAACCTGTGACACCAAAAGCAATTAAAATTATCCCTAACCAATATCCAACACCAATAATTGCGATTCCGGCAATTATTAAAGCACCATTTAAAATATGCTTAAAAGAATTTTTAAGTGATGTTTTTCTGAATAAATAAGCTGCTAATGGCGGGATTAGAAATAAGGCAATAACCAAAGATGCTGATAACGCCATCGTTTTGGTAAATGCAAGTGGTCTAAACAATTTTCCTTCTGCACCAATCATTGTAAACACAGGAACAAAACTGATAATTGTGGTTAATACCGCAGTTAAAATCGCTCCAGAAACTTCGGCTGTGGCATTATAAACCACTTCATTTGTAGTTAACTCTGTACCGTCTTCTCGTAATCGTAATTTGTCATCATCGAGATGGCGAATCATATTTTCTGCGAGAATGACGCCTACATCTACCATAGTTCCAATAGCAATAGCAATACCAGAAAGTGCTACAATATTGGCGTCTACGTTAAACAGTTTCATGGTAACAAAAACCATTAAGACTGCAACAGGCAACAATCCAGAAATTAAAATAGAAGCTCTTAAATTGAAAACCATCACAATAATAACCAAAATGGTAATTAATATTTCTAGTGTCAATGCTTCATTAAGCGTGTCTAATGTTTCTTCAATAAGCTCGGTACGGTCATAGAAGGGAACGACTGTTAATTGAGATGTTCGTCCATCTGCCAATACTTTTGAAGGTAATCCACCTTTCAGTTCCTCAATTTGCGCCTTTACATTGTTAATAACCTCCATTGGATTAGCACCATATCTTGCCACTACAACACCACCAACAACTTCCGCACCTTCCTTATCCAATAAACCTCTTCGTGTTGCTGGACCTAATGATACTTTACCTATGTCTTTAATTTTAATTGAGGTAAAATCTTCTGATGTCACTACAGCATTTTCAATATCTTCAACAGATTTCACATAACCCAAACCACGCACTAAATATTCAGCTTGATTGATTTCTAAAGTCTGCGCACCAATATCTTGATTGCTACTTTTAACCGCTTTTACAATCTGGTTTAAGCTAATGCTATATTGACGCATCAATTCTGGATTAACATCTACTTGATATTCTTGAACATAACCACCAATAGAAGCAACTTCAGAAACACCGCTTGCACTAGATAAAGCATAATTTACGTAGTAATCTTGAATGCTACGCAATTCGTGTAAATCCCAACCACCAGTCACGTTTCCTTTTTCATCACGACCTTCAAGTGTGTACCAGAATATTTGTCCTAATCCTGTTGCATCTGGACCCAAAGCAGGATTAACACCTTCAGGTAATAATCCACTTGGTAATGAGTTTAGTTTTTCTAGAATACGACTACGACTCCAATAGAATTCTACATCTTCTTCGAAAATGATATAGATACTTGAAAACCCAAACATAGACGAACTACGAATGGTTTTTACTCCTGGAATACCTAATAAGGATGTGGTTAATGGATAGGTAATTTGGTCTTCAATATCTTGTGGCGAACGACCATCCCACTTTGTAAATACAATTTGTTGATTTTCTCCGATATCTGGGATGGCATCAACAGCCACAGGATTACTTGGTAAAAATCCAGTATCCCAATTGAAAGGTGCGTTTACAGTTCCCCATCCAACAAAAAGAGCAAGTAGCAGAACTGCAACGAGTTTATTCTCTATAAGAAATTTGATTGCTTTATTAAGCATATGATTTGATTATTAAACAGTTAGACATTGGCGTTAAGAAAACACCGAATACAGCAAATTATCCTTATGACATTATAAAGTCATAGGATAAAACAGTCTATTGTTTAAAAATCAAATTAAATAAGTCTCGTCAATCTTGAAGATTTCCTTTATG
>NZ_JBPOFP010000245.1:0-2303 GCF_051252315.1 Paraglaciecola sp.
GATTACTTGGCAATCAATTAACGTGACTTTTCATGCTCAAAGTTTTTAATAAAGTCAGAATTAAAGCAATTTCTGAAAGCAAACTCGGCAAATATCTTATCTATGCTGTTGGTGAAATAGCACTTTTGGTTATTGGTATTTTCATTGCTCTTCAAATCAACACTTCGTACCAAGCAAGTGTGCAGCTTGACAAGGTTAATACTTATTTAAAAGTACTTAGTGAAGAAGTTGAGTTAAATATTGATCGAATCGATAAACGTGTGGAAAGAATACAGCGTGATTTAGAGCAAAGTGCTAACAGTTTAGCTCAAGTCAATTCTAAACAAGCAGCAAAATTTAACGAAGAACAGTTAAAGAATGTTACAGGAACACGTCCGATTGCTAACGTCATTATGGCTAGGGCTAGTTTTGATGATTTAATTAATTCAGGTGCCCTAGAGTATTTAACTGATTTGGCTTTGAAAAAAAATATACTAGATATTGAAAGTTTGATTAATAAAAAACAAGAGCGTTATGGGCATGCTTCTGATGTGTGGTTGAATCACCACTTGCCTTATTTACAGAAACACAGTGCGGTTGCTACGCTTTGGGACTCTATTAATGGAGTCGATATACCAAAGCTGCCATTTACAATGGATAAGAGTGCGTTTCTTCAAAATCGTGAGTTTTCAAATATCTTAGCCTTGCGTATGAGAATGATGGGAAATTACCAAGAAACACTAAAAGAAATTAAACTAGAGTTGTTAAGTTTATCCACAAATATTAATAATTATTTAACGGCTGATTAAGTAGGGTAACTGCGGGCTAACTCGTGAATACGTTGGGGTTTAATATACTACTTTGTTCCGTCTAGCCTTTTTGGCTTGTCTTATTTTTTCAGCTAAACGCAGTGCATCTTTGAGGCCAGTTTGTGGCAGTAATCAATGGGGGCAGAGACTTTAATTTGATTATTGATTTAAAACATAAAAATCAACCGCACTGACCCTATCCATTCATACCTGGCCATCAGACAAGCCAAAATTTGATGGAGAATTTGTAGTCACGGTAAATCAAAAGCTATAAAGATAAATTCAAGATGTATATGACGGCTTGGAGCGAGTAACAGACCTTGAGGATATTCAGTTTATGATAGAACTACAGCTCTAAAGCGGACATTAACGCCGTGCTCTGGGGCAAACCGAAGCGCAGCGTAGGTTTGTCCCTAGCAGCACTTTGTTAAGCCATTTTTTCAATGGTTGACTTGCACATAGCCAGCTTATTTTCACATTCATCTTTAAATTCCCAACCAACATCACCGGATATCGTTCTTATCCGGTAATCAATTGTAGAATCAGCTAATTTTTTCAATTTATCTTCACATTCACCTCTTATTTTTGCAGATGCGAAGGCAAGACCTACAATTGCCTGAAAATAGGTGTACGATGAATACTCGCTTGAGTAAGGGTTTTCAATATCTATATCCCAATCTCTCATCAGCTTCGATAAAAATTCCATCGCGCTTTTACTTTTGTTCTTATTGTTCCATTCTTTAAATAATTCTAGGGTGTCTGCTCCAGTATCGTTCCCATTTGGAGCAAATTCATCTGTGACGCTCCACATAAATGGTTCAGGCGCCAACGTACGGGCGGCCTTATGATACTCCTCCCAGTTGATATCCAATTTTTCCCATGGGTCGAGTTTTTCAAATGCTGCTTTTTTGTTTGAAAGGACTTCGTCATAAACCGGTTGTAGTTCTTCGATGGTTGAAGGAAGAGCACTCAATTTCTTTGTGCAATATGCTTTGAAACTATTGAAATCAAAATCATCATTTTTCTTAAATTTTTTCTCTAGCATTGGCATTGATTCTACGATTGCGTTTAGTGCTGATTTAACCCATACCGGATTAATTTGTATAGGAGGCCTACTTTGTCTCTCGATCTCATATCCAGTAATAAATGTGCCTTCAATTTCCAGAGTAAGTCGCTTTTTCTTTCTAAGAAACTTAGTCTTCGGTAGTGATTTTAATGCCTGATGGAATTCCTCTTGCATCGACTCCAATGATTTTCTTGCCGGGCCACCATGATAAAAATGCATGATTATCTCGAGTTCATCAATCGCGCTGCCGAATTCCGGTGAATCGTGCTCTAACCAGTAACCCGCCATTGAAATAGATTTCTGACCACCGTATACGTTATAGAGTCTGTGTAAAACTGATATCTTCTTCGTTCCTTCAAAGCCAGCAGGGCTTAACGCTTATTATCGAGCATTTCGTATATGTAAATGCTCTGTTTGTATTTTACATTCGCTAAATTCATAACTTACCT
>NZ_JBPOFP010000246.1:0-2262 GCF_051252315.1 Paraglaciecola sp.
TAATTGAGCAAATGCGTGAGCAAATTCAAAATATAGAATAGTGTTTTCTATTGTTCTGGTTTGAAATAAATCATTGTAAAGCCTCACACTTGTGGGGCTTTTTGTTGTTTGCCCAGCGAAGCTGGCAAACCCGACAGGCTGAAAGAAGCCTGATCACCCTGACTAAGGGGAAGATAATCTGAATGGCAAGGGCGTCACTGGCTAACGGTGAGGTCTGAAGGAAGCCATAAGAAGTTAGAGGTACACAACTAACCGTAACCTGTTTCGGCGGTATTGGTGGGTAAGCGTCCAAAATAGCGTGACGCCCTATACTTAGTCAGACCAATGCTGTGTTTGAGGGTGGAATTTCTAACAGGGAGCTAGTTCAGTAACTGGGGAAGCCTGGCATCTAAACTTATCTGTAAATAAGTGGCATAGACTCAAGAGGAAACTCAAGGTTTAATGTCGGTGTGAGGTGGCAGATGAACCCGTAGTAGTGAGTAAGGCTAGGCCGATGAAAGCCAGTAATGGTGTGGAGGGTAAAACCAAGCCGACTATCAGCATTGCGTTTGATAGGGTTAATTTTAGTCAAAATCTTTAATTAATTGCGAAGGGGGGAAGTATTCTTTAAGCGTATGAAAAGCGTGAAGATTAACTTATAGGCTCACAAGTATTTCGGCAGATATATTGCTGCAATATCTGCATTTCCACCATTCATGGTGGTCACGGGAATAGGCAAGACATGACGGCTAAACAGGAATGTAGACGCTGAGAATTGAAGGCCGAGCAATGGAGTAATGACTGACCGCTTAGGCAGATTGCCAACAGGCTAGCACACCTAATGTCACCATGAAGAATCAAACTATAGGTAAATGAACACGACCAGACATACCGCAAGCAAAGGCAGAAAATGACGGTTTATTACAGCTTGTACGGGCAATTGTTAGATATCAATAATCTGTACAAGGGATTCAAAAAGGTCAAAAGAGCCAAGGGAGCAGCCGGAATTGATGGGCAGTCCGTAGGTGCGTTTGCCTCGAATTTAGAAATAAACTTAAAACAACTGCAACTTGAGCTGCAAACCAAGCAATATCGAGCGCAACCAGTCAAACGGGTTGAAATACCCAAAGATGATGGTGGTGTAAGAATGCTTGGCATACCGGCAGTTCGAGACCGAATAGTACAGCAAACACTATTGAACATTCTCCAACCGATCTTCGATATTGATTTTCACCCATCAAGCTATGGGTATAGACCAAAGCGAAGCTGCCATGATGCCATCAGCAAAGCGACAGTATTTATACGTAAATATCATCGTGACTGGGTGGTTGATATGGATCTGTCCAAGTGTTTTGACTTACTGGATCATGACCTGATCATCAGTAGCGTCAAACGAAAAGTGACAGACGGTAGCATTTTAAGTCTACTCAATCAGTTCTTAAAAAGTGGAGTAATGATTGGCGAACATTGGGAAGCCAGTACGGTAGGTAGCCCGCAAGGTGGCGTAATCAGCCCGTTGTTGGCGAACATCTACCTAGATGCGTTCGATCAGGAAATGAAAAGGCGTACTCACCGAATAGTGAGGTATGCAGATGACATCCTGATTTTATGCAGCACAGAAAAAGCGGCTAAAAACGCATTAGTCACAGCGACCCAGATACTAGAGCAAGACTTGAAGCTAATAGTCAACCAGAAGAAAACCCATATTGCTCACAGTAGCAAAGGGATAAAATTCTTGGGAGTGGAGATAGGTAGCCGATATACACGGATACAAGCATCGAAACTCACAGGCTTTAAGCAAAAAGTTAAACAATTAACAAAACGTAATGGCGGGATCAATTTAGTTGAAGTAATAAAACGGCTAAATCCAGTGGTGCGAGGTTTTGTAAATTATTTTAGTATAGCCAATTGTAAACGAGAGCTAAAAGCCTTGGCAGGTTGGATCAGGCGAAGGTTAAGGGCAATCCAGCTAAAATTGTGGAAGAAACCGTCAAGGTTGCATCGACGATTGAAGCAGTTACAGTACAAGCCACCGTTTAAGTTCATTAAGATGAACACGTGGCGTAGTGCTAACAGTCCACTATCAAGTTTTGCGATGCCTAACCAATGGTTTGAGGAACTCGGATTATATTCAATAGAGCATGTAAACACGGGATGGCTTGCTCTATCAGCGTTTAGAAAAACGCGCTGATAAAATGTGAAGAATGCAGGAGATGTATGGACTCCTCCCCCTCGCGGGAGTTTTGCGGTATAAAGTGAAAAGCATTCACTCAAATCAACTTT
>NZ_JBPOFP010000247.1:0-2257 GCF_051252315.1 Paraglaciecola sp.
ATTCCGAAAAAGATAGCTCAATGACAATTATTGCTGACGTTACCACTTCGCTAGAAAACCTCGTTGAAACACTAAATGGACTACTAAAATCCACTATCAAATTTGAAGTAATGGCTGCCAAAGGTGACGTAGCAAGTGATATAGAAGCGTTAAAAGCAATGATCGAAAAAATAAAGTCAACAAGCGATCTTGGAGATAAAGAAGAGTTAAGCCAGATAGTCAATGAATTCACAGAATTTGAAGATTTGGCGGTTGGTGACGAAAATGTAGTAGATGCTCAGATAGAAATGCTTGAGTCTAGAGAAAAGGCTAAGAAAAACTTGAATGAGGCTAAAGAATTGGCTCGTGCAGCAATGGAAGTAATTGTTCAGCTTAATTCAGAAGTCAGGAATATCACTGCAGATGTACAAAGTGATGCGGCTTCTACTGTGACTACTAGTAGAGTTGTCATGATTATTTGTGCTCTTTTGGTGTTAGCTCTATCAACTTTGATTGCGTTATGGGTGACTAAATCAATTACTACTCCTCTTAACGCTGCCGTCGACAAAATAAAACTGGCCGCGACGGGGGATTTAACCGTGCACTTTGAAACTAGTTCAAATGACGAGCTGGGTGTTATGTCTACTAGTATGCAAACCTTGATATCTAACCTTCGAAATATACTTAAAGAAATTTCTTCAAATTCTGAGATGTTAGCCACGACAGCAGAGGAAACCACGGCTATTAGTGAACAGAGTTTCGAAAGTGTCAATCAGCAAAAACAGCAAACTCAATCCATGGCCGCTTCAATCGAGCAAATGACCGAAACTGTTACCTCAGTTTCAAGTAATGTGCAAAATACATTGGCTGAAGTTGAGACAACTCACAATCAAGTTAATCAGGGTGAGGAGCTACTCAAAACCAATATTTCATCAATTGTTGGTTTGGCTTCGTCAATTGAAGACGCTGCTAAGGTAATCAGTCGACTCAATGAGGATACTAATAATATTGGTTCAGTATTGGATGTGATTAGTGGAGTGGCTGAGCAAACAAATTTATTAGCATTAAACGCTGCAATTGAAGCGGCAAGAGCAGGTGAACAAGGGCGTGGCTTTGCTGTTGTAGCGGATGAAGTAAGGACATTAGCCAGTCGTTCTCAAGATTCAACTGCAGAAATTCAACAGCTTATTGAAAGGCTATTGGATGGTGCGAGTAAAGCCGTTGCCACAATGAATCGCTCGCAAAAAGAGACACAAGAATGTGTTGAAGGTGTAGATGAAGTAAGTGAAATGTTGTCAAACGTTGCTACATCTGTCAGTACAATAAAAGATATGAGTCATCAAATTTCTGTAGCTACAGATCAACAAAGTGCCGCAGCTAAATCACAAAATGAAAACATTGTGCATATCGCAGATATAGCGGAACAAACATCAGTAAGTGCTCAGGAGAATCAAACCGCCAGCCAAGACTTATCAAAAATGGCTGCAAATCAAAGAGTATTAGTTAATCAATTTAAACTGTAAATTTAATAAATCAAAATAGGATAGTTAGTAATGAAAAAACTTAAAACCATTATAGTTGTAGCGGCCTCAATCTTGTGTTTTTTCGCAGGGGAGTTATACGCTGGCACATGTGAAATTCAATACACTAGAACCTCTTGCCCAGGTAAAGAAAAAATAAGCTACAAAAAGTGTAAAGGTAAGCAGTCTTGTTCAAAATTCAAAGAAGCTGCCGATGCTAATCAATGTGCGAGTTTAGCGGTTAATTCTTGTAAAAATAAAAGATTAACTGTGACTAAATCTAAGGTTATCAACGCTAAATTTGATGGTGCAGCAATAAAAGCTTCTAATGGTAGTGATGACTTTTGTACTGTTTATGAAAATAAAGATACTGAATTCAATAAGTGTGGATAACTGTTTTTAACACTAAGCTTTTGCTCACGTTATTTTGAAACAACCCGATGGACAAAGTTCATCGGTTTTTTTATAAATGGACTTTTCAACTTAATCTTGAGTTAGTTCAGATGCCTTTATTTTCTGGCAACTAAATGCACGGTACTGATTGTTCTTTCTAAAAAAGCCCCTTCGCAGTAAGCAAAGTAATATAACCACAACTTTTTAAATTTTTCGTCGTAACCTAAATGGGTTAATTCAGACCAAGACGCTAAGAAGTTTTTTCTCCAGTCATCTAGGGTTTTTGCGTAATCTAGGCCAATGTCGTTGAGGTTCTCTATGACTAATTCACTATGTTCGGTGATATGTTGACTTAGGGTATTAAC
>NZ_JBPOFP010000248.1:0-2224 GCF_051252315.1 Paraglaciecola sp.
TCAACAAAGCCGCCAAAATAAAGCTTTAAACTGTCTGTGTTTTCAGTTAAAAATTTAGTAACATTTTCTTCAGTTAATATATTTTCTTTAATAACAGTGTTAGCAGCATTTACAACAATATCCTTAGCATCTCCTCCTTTAATGGCAGCTTCCCCTGCTCCTATTATGGTAGAAGTTATTATATCTGCATTACCTACTATAAAATCACTATTGGCATTACCAATAACAGAGTCTTTAACAATTGTATTTAAACTTTCATTATCCGTCAGTAACAAAGCAGACTCTATAGCCTTTAACGGGTCTTTTTGGTCTATAGCCTGTACTAAGTTAATACCATTTACGATATTGTTCATTACATCTGCTTGAGCGCCTAACGTGGTAGCTGTATTAATAACATCTTTAGAAGCTCCTATAAGAGTAGCAGCATCTCTAGCAGTAGCTGTCATTTCGTTCAAACCTTCAGCACCACCTTGCAGAGCACCTATTGTAGTGTTTAAAAGTATGTCTTTAGTATCACCTCCCTGCGCTGCACTAGTAAGACCACTAGCTATCCCTTGACCAATAGCGTTAGCAACAGCCACGTTACCTGCTGATAAAGAGGCTACAGCACTTGAACCTGCTATTGCTGTACCTAGACCTGCTGAGGCTATTGTAGTACCTATCATTAGAGCTACATCAGCCCCTGTAGCAGACACTAGTTGCTTTTCATAAGTTAAGGTATTAGGATTAAGAACCCAATTATAATTCTCATCTATAGAAAAACTGCTAGGAATGTTATATTTCTTAATTAAATCTTGACCTAAACCTTCAGCAGCAGCATCTTCCCTCTCATTATCTTCCTCACCTTGAGCAGCAGGACGTAAATCTTGTAGTCCTATACGAGCTTGTTCCTGACCTGTAAAATAATCAAGAATACCGCTATTAACCTGTGGTCTACCTGTCTCATCTTTAAATGTAGCAGGATTGTCTATCCCCAACTCTAAAGACGGTGCAGGGCTGTTTAGAACACTCTGATAGTAGTCTTTTTCGTCTTCTGCGCTTGACATCAAAGATGCTTCAATAGGGTCGTAAGTGACAGTATTATCTACAGGCTGTACAGGCTCTTCTTTAACTGGCAAGGCAGAAAAATCAGAAGGGGTTGTTACATCAAAACTCGCACCACTACCAACGACTGACTGCATAGGCTTAGAAGTCTCTGCAATAGGCGCAATACTAAAGTCCATCCCTAAGTTAATAGGCTTAGGCTGAACAGACTGTATAGCATCTGTTATAGGGTCAGCAGGAGTCGCTGTAAGGTCTGGTGTAATAGGTGCTATAGCATTAGTAACAGCGGAAGAATAACGCACTTCGGGCTGTTTAGTGACGGCTACAGTACCTGCACCTTCAAGTATATCTACCTGTGCGTCTGGTGTGTTATTTGAAACAACGTCTACAGGGTCTGTGACTGTTTCTTTCTTTGGGGCATAAGCGCTAAAGTCAAAGTTGTTCTTGTTTAAATTATTGGTGAAACCACCGCTAAACAAACCTGAGAAATCTAAATTAAAACCAGACATTTAATCACCCTTGTTTTTATTAGCAACAGCACAGCACAATTCTATAAATCTTTCCTGAGAATACTGTTGCTTCATCATATTAATTTCAGACAAGACCCACTGCACGTTACCGTCAACATACCCTTTAGAACTATCAATACGGTCTAAAGAAGCGTTGTTGGATAACTCCATAGCCTGTAAAGGTGTTCCGCTAAGTGCACATTTAAAATCTTGCTCTATAAGTAAATCAGCTAAAGCATCAAATTCCACATCCCATTCAATACCACGCGTTACCGCTCCTGTTTTATACTTATGTACAAAAGAAGCCCGTAAGACATCCTTATAGTATCCTTTATGGTTGTTCTTGTCTGGATTACTATTAGAACAGCTTTTACACAGCTTATTGTGTTTTAAAGAAAGTTCTGCATAGCTCTTACGTAAATAACTCTGCATTTCTCCACAACCAGAACATGGCTTATAGTAACGACCGTTGTCGCCTTTAGTTACCAGTTCTTGCATGACCAATACCCTGCCGTCAGCTTAGACTTCTTACTGTCGCATTTATGTCTAGCGTTAAACGACTTCTTTTTGTCTGCTTGGTTTTTCTTAACACCCTGCTGTCCAAACCGAATAGTCTTAACCTTGTCACCATCTTTAGCGACTACAACGTGTGACTTAGTGGGATGACTAGG
>NZ_JBPOFP010000249.1:0-2204 GCF_051252315.1 Paraglaciecola sp.
AGACAAGTCTATATACGCAATTTTATAATAAGTTATACCAAAGATAATGCCCTTAAAAATATTCTTCTAGCGGTGTAAAATATGACTCTTAATTTGGCGCTTTATTATTTCACTTTTTCTAACTCATCATGATGAAAGGATTCGATATCATTTATAATATGCCCTCCACTTGGTTGAATGTACGGTTTATCTGTAAAGTTAGCCCCTCTAAGTTGCACTAATAGACGACCAAATTTTTGTCCAGTTTCAATTTTTTTGTAAAGCCCAATGACGTCTTTCAACGTCACATTTTCAACTTGGAAAATGAGTTTGTCTTCGCTATCAAATAAATGATTTTGTAATCGCCAATCTGCAAGGTATTGAGAATGCTCTTCAGCTAAGTTTTTAGCAGGTTGTTTTATCCTAGTAAGCAAACTGTTTTTATAGGCACTAAACTCTGCCTCAGAATAATCATTCAACAAATTCGAAAAATCACCTCGGAAGGCCAGTATTCGTTCTTGTATATCAGCCAACCCTTTTGCTGGTGACTGAATATAATAGCCGAGTAATAATTGTTCCTTTATTCGTTGACTAAAAAAGCCAACGGTATAAGCCAATTGCTCCTCTGTTCTAATCTGCTTAAACAATGCTGGGTTAATTATTTCATTTAACACATGGGCGACTGCTAAATCTTTTACCGTTAGTGGAGCCATATAAGTATCGGCAAAAGCCACATCATCAATACTTACGTCTTCTTGCCATGTATATATTTCACCCGCTGAGGCCTTAAGCTCTGGTGAAAGATAAAATTCAGAAACTTGGCGATCTTCTGGCAACACCTTAAGAACCAAGTCTCCCATATCTTTAACTTGTTCGGCAGTATAATTTCCAAAGGCAAATATTTGTAGATTGGCCTGTTTTAACAACTCGTTTTTAAATGTAATTACCTGCTGTGGAGTTATGCCTTCAAGTTCATTTAAGATAGCTTGGTCACTAAAGTTGTCTAGATTAAGTACTTGGCGAAATTTTGGAAATAACTGCTCCAATAAAATATGGTTTTTGCTACTGCGTATATCAGATTCAAAGCTTGCAATATTATTGAGTAAATTACTTTGTGTAATCGTCAACTGACTAATTGTCGTTAAGGTTCGTTCTAATAATTCTGATTGTTTATGACTAAAACCACTGATTATTATGGAAAAGCCATTCGAAACATCAATATCGACATTCATTCCGGCAGTAATGGCCTCTGACTGTAATTCAGTCATTTTTTGGTTTAAAGTTTTACTTAATACATTGGCAAGTACAAAGTTTTTAGCGGATTGCTGAGTTAAACCAGTATTTAACTCAATGTTAATTTTACCTTTAGGTTGTTCAAACAATCTAGAGTGACCTAAATGAGATGTATAGCCTAATTGATTAACAAGTTGTTTAGGTTTACCAATATGTACTGCTGGTACTAAATCAAAATGACTTGGCATCAACTTGTTTTCTCTTGGTAAAAATAACGAAAACTCATCACCTAAAGTTGACCAATCTTGTCTTTGTTTATTAGAAATATTAGACACTGAATACATACCAACAAAGTGTTCCATAGCTTGTTCAGCGGGCTGTTCTTTATCAATATAAAATATACGGGCGTTATCTAAGGTAAGTTGATCTAACACTTGCTGAATCGCATTTGAATTAAATTGCTGGTAGGTGTACTCATGACTCAACACATATTCAACTGGGACCTTTTGCAAATTAGCCGCAATCTGCATGGCATACTCAAAATCATTACTTTGCTCTTTAAACCTAAAGATATTTTTTAGTGATTGTTTAATTTCTTTAAAGTATTTTTCATTTACACCATGTTCTTTTAGTAAGTTTATGTACTTAAGAGCGGCAGCCATCACCTTATCTCGATTGTTTACGCCATCTTCTGTTAGGTCTATGTATAAAGTTAAATCACCATGATCACCGTACATAGATGCATTAAAATCAGCATACACTGCTTCACTTAACCCAGCGTCACGTAAAACTGATGCTAAAGAGCCCGGCATTTCATTCGCTAATAAATAATTGACATAACCATTTGGTTTGACCGCAAACTGATCAGTATTATTTTCAATGACAAACTTCAGTTGAATTTGCTTCATGTCAGTTCGCGGAATGTAATGGATAATTTTACTTAAGGAGTTTGAAACAACATTTGGCAATTTAGGTAATACGGTGTTTTTATT
>NZ_JBPOFP010000250.1:0-2195 GCF_051252315.1 Paraglaciecola sp.
GTCACGCTCGCATCACTGCTCGCCTGCGCACTCACTGCGTTAAAGACTATGCCGGTGCCACTGGTCGTCGCGCCAGTGCCTTTTGTCACTATATCCAGCGCGTTCCAGGTCGTTGCGGTATTGATATCGAGCTGAGTGATGACAGGGTCTGGATTTTGGGCATTAAAGCCTTCATCGGTGTCCAAAATACCGTCATTGTCATCATCGAGATCATCTATGTTGGCGATGCCATCATCGTCCGGGTCTACGTCTGGGTTTTCTCGATAGTCAAAGTTTCTACCCTGTCCAGTGGCCGCTTTACCATCGATACCGGCATCGCCATCAGTGTCGCGCAAATTGAAGCTCACCACTTCACCTGCACCATCTAACGTCACGTTTTCATCGCTGACATTGTAACCGTCTTCCCTGTCAGCACCCTCAAATATGTCGAGTAAACCATCGCGATCGGTATCCTCATCCGAGGTAATACTGTCGGGACCATTGCCACCGCGCTCAAAGACATCTAGCTCGCCATCATCGTCCGAATCGCTGTCAATGTAATCTGCTACGCCATCGGCGTCTGTATCAACAGCGCTCAAGCCACCTGTATAAGCGGTGTCGACCCCGTTGCTGGCGATCACACCGCTGGGGCCTTTATAGCCCTGTGTCGTTTGCGCTTCAACATTGTCGGTGATGCCATCGTTGTCACTGTCAAGATCTAGGTGATCGGCAACGCCATCGTTGTCGCTGTCTCTCTCGTTGGCACTCTCGGTGGTGATCGTCATTGACTGCACACCCCAGTCATCGCCATAGGTGTTGCCGGTGACACTGGCATCATCTTTAATCACTAGTGTGAGGCCTTTACCTGAGCCACTGAGCGTAATCACTTCATTGTTGGCATTAAAGGTGCCGTTGCCAATAGTGGATTTTTGCTGCCACTGGGTTTCACCGACCACCTTGCCATCACTGTCTACGAGCTGGAAAATACCTTTCGCCAAACCACCATAGTTAGTGCCATAGTGTGAGCGCACCACGATATCAATAGATACATCGTGCGATTTTTCATCACTCGCCAAGTTGATGGTAACCGCTGAGGCACTGCTCGCCTTTTGACTCACCGCGTTAAACGTCAGCCCTGTCGCTGTCGCTGTTACTCCCGCTCCCTCGCTCGTGATGTCTAGTGCGTTCCACGCCGCTGCAGTATCCACTTGCACTGTGTTAACAATAGGTTGTGAGCTAAAGCCCTCATCGACATCGAGAATGCCGTCGTTATCATCATCAAGGTCCACTATATTTAACACGCCGTCATTATCGGTATCAATGGAGGAGTCTTCGCGATAATCTAGATTGCGCACCAGGCCATTGGCGTCACTGCCATCAGCTGACAAGTCATCGTCTGTATCAGCTAAGTTATAACGAATAACGTTACCTGCGGTATCGACCTCGACGTTGCTATCAAAGACGTTATAACCGTCATCAACGCTGCCATCTTCAAAGATATCCAATAAGCCGTCACCGTCTGTATCCTCTGTGGATGTAATGCTGTTAGCGCCCTGCACATCGCGTTCGACAATGTCACTGATACCATCATTATCACTGTCTTGATCGATATAATCAGCCACACCGTCACTGTCGGTATCAACTGCCGTTAAACCGCCGACGTAAATATCATCGACACCGTCCTGATTAAGGTCGACACCTGTCGGCCCTTGATAGCCTTGCGTGCTCTGAGCTTCGACATTATCAGTGATACCATCGTTGTCGCTATCAAGATCCAGGTAATCGGCGATGCCATCACTATCAGTGTCGCGATGCGCACTCACCGCTGTGGTGACACTCAGCGATTGCACGCCCCAGTCATCACCGTAGGTATTGCCCTGCTCGCTGCCATTATCTTTGACAACTAATGTAAGGCCTTTACCTGATCCGCTAATACTGATCGTCTCGTTGTTCGCATTAAAGCTGCCGTTACCTATGCTATCTTTCTGCTGCCACTGTATTTCACTAACCACTTTGCCATCACTATCAACAAGTTGGAAAATACCTTTCGCTGCGCCGCCATAGTTATTGCCATAGTGCGAGCGCACCACGATATCAATGGACACCTCTTCATATTGCTGCTTGGTCGATAGCTTGACCGTCACGCTCGCATCACTGCTCGCCTGCGCACTCACTGCGTTAAAGACTATGCCGGTGCCACTGGTCGTCGCGCCAGT
>NZ_JBPOFP010000251.1:0-2102 GCF_051252315.1 Paraglaciecola sp.
AGGTATAACCATCCATTTCAGGCATTTCAATATCTGAAACTAAAACCCCTACTTTGTCAGTAATGTCACCGGTTTCAGCAGCGATTTCTTTTAATCTTTCTAAGGCTTCTAAACCATTTTTAGCTAACTCAATATTGAGTCCTAAAGCTGATAATGCTTTCTTCACCTGATTTCGTGCAACTGAAGAGTCATCTGCAATAAATATAATTTTCTCTTGGACTTCATCACTCGTATCAATAGTGGATTCAAAGTCTTCACTTAAATCGGTATTAACTGGCGAGATTTCATTTAGAATTTTTTCTACATCTAAAATTTCAATTAACTCATTTTCAATTTCAGTCACTGCCGTCAAATAACTGGCTCGGCCACTTCCTTTTGGAGGAGGCATAATAGACGCCCAGTTTGTATTGATTATGCGCTCTACAGAATCCACTAAGAAGCCTTGAACAGAACTATTATATTCAGCGATAATAATAAAAGCTGTAGATAAGTCTTCTATTTTTCTGCCGCCTGTGGCTAAACTCATATCAATAACCGAAATGGTTTGTCCTCGAATATGCGCTATCCCTCTTACCAAACGGTTTAGCTTAGGCATGGAAGTTAAAGGAGGGCATTGCAAGACTTCTCTTACTTTAAAAACATTAATTCCAAATCGTTGTTTAGAGTTAAGTTTAAAAAGCAATAATTCCAATCTGTTTTCACCAACTAATTGTGTACGTTGGTTAACTGAGTTAAGAATTTCAGACATGTAACACTCCAATAAAAATAAAAAGCGGCGCAGCTTTTGCTTAATCTACCTATAATTTAGACAAAACCATGAATTAATTCGTTTTTTCATTCTAAATCAATAATGAATATCGATTTGTGACCATTTATTGACACTTACCGATACATTTAATTTTAATAGTCCTTAGCATAGACAAGTTAACCACAAGTGAACATGAAAAAATCACATTATTATCAAGTAGCGGTCATTCTGGTTATGCATTTATGCATAACATCCAATGTTATAGCGGCCGATATCGAAAGAAATTTAGCTAAAGTACAGTTAATCACGCAAGCTGAAAATTATATTTCGAATAAATTGACGGGCGGAACTAACAAAACCATCAAAGTCAAAGCTATGCCAATCGACGATAGAATAAAAATTCCTGTTTGTCATTCTAGGTTAGATTTTAGTGTGAATAGCGAAGTGATTAATCAATCAAATATTACTGTTAAAGCCACTTGTTCTGATAATAATTGGTACATGTTTTTAGTAGTTAAAGCCACGGAAATTCAACCTGTCGTAGTATTATCGAGTGCGGTCAGTCCAGGCACTTTACTAACAGAAAATAATTTACATATTATTGAAATGGATACAAAGCGATTAAGAAGTACAACATTTTCAGCGGTTGAAAACGTTGTGGGCGCTAGAATTAAACGCAGAGTTTCTGCCGGTAGGCCCATTTATCCGAGTAATCTATGTTATGTGTGCAAAGGCGATAGCGTAACCATTTCAGCGAATTCTAATGTCATGCAAGTAAAAACTTCAGGAATTGCTTTAGAAGATGGTAATATGGGCGATACTATAAGTGTCAGAAACAATCGTTCTAACAAACGAATTAAAGCTAAAGTCGCTGACACTGGCCAAGTCGAGGTAAACATTTAGGTAGGATTATCTACCCAAATGATAGGCTAAAACTAATCTGCAAATAATTGCTAAAGTTTTAGTAAACTAGGCCGATATATTGGGTGAGGGTAAATAAGGTAGTGGGTTTTTATTATGTCAGTTAATAATGTAAACAATGGTGGTGTGAAAACTCCCATTGATAATCAAAAGCTTAATCAGCAACAGCAGGCACAAAATAATAGTGCTCAACAGGCTAGTTCACAAAAAACAGCGGCGGCTACAGTTCGTCAAGATTCTGTTTCTTTGACTTCTTCTGCACAACAATTGAGTCAAGTTCAGAAGAAAAGTACTGAAGCACCAGTGAATCAAGAAAAAGTTGATAAGTTGAAAAAAGCTATTCAAAACGGCGAATATACAATTAATGCTGAATCATTAGCGAAAAAAATATCTGCACTAGAGTCAGAAATATTTGGTACAAAAGCATAATGAC
>NZ_JBPOFP010000252.1:0-2047 GCF_051252315.1 Paraglaciecola sp.
AGATAATAACCGCTATTTTTTACAATTTTCGGTTGATGAACGACAGACTGTTTAATTTTAACTTGTGGGTTTTTAGTTGGGGTATTTGAACATGACAGTAAAACACAAATTGTGATGCTGCACCCCAAAAAAACTCTTATGTTCATTGTTTATACTCAGAAATTTCACTGTGTAATAGTTTATAGTAACGAGAATAAATATCTAGGTTAGTCGGTCTTTATTGGCCCTGTGTAATAAGCCTAAATGGAGATTAAAATTGAACGAGATTGGTAAACTTTTCATTGTGCCCACACCGATAGGCAACTTAGCCGATATCACTCATCGAGCCTTGAGTGTTTTATCTGAAGTTAATTTAATTGCAGCAGAGGATACTAGGCATAGTCAAAAGTTAATGCAGCACTATGCTATTTCTACTCGATTAATTTCGTTACACGACCATAACGAATCACAAAGAGCCAAACAATTAATTGAAAAGCTTAAATTAGGTGAAAATGTTGCCTTAATCTCTGACGCTGGAACGCCTCTTATAAGTGATCCTGGGTATGGTCTAGTAAATCAATGTCGTGAAACGGGCATTGAAGTGGTGCCATTGCCAGGTCCTTGTGCTGCTATTACGGCATTAAGTGGGGCAGGTTTAGCAACAGATAGGTTTAGATTTGAAGGTTTTTTACCAGTAAAAGCCGTGGCCAGAGAACAAGCTTTGGAAAGCTTAAAAGCGGAAAGTGCTACCAGTGTTTTTTATGAATCGCCAAGGCGGGTATTGGCTACAGTAAAACTCATTTCTAAGGTATTAGGCGAAAATAGGCCTGTAGTTTTAGCTAAAGAGTTAACGAAAACCTTTGAAACATTTTATACCGGGAGTGCCGAAGCTTGTGTTGCTTGGTTAGAAGAGGATACTAATCATCAAAGAGGCGAATTTGTATTGATGATTGCAGGTGAAAAAAGAGATCAAACTCAGGTTTCTCCAGAAGCATTAAAGTTACTGACGCTACTTATGAAAGAGTTGCCATTAAAAAAAGCCGCAGCTATTACAGCTGAACAATTTTCGTTAAAGAAAAACCATTTGTATCAGCTTGGCCTAGAGTTGTAATAAGTTTTAACAACTTATATTTGTTGGTAGGTATATTTACCTTTTTGAAGTTGGTAAATTTGTTAAGCTAGATATTGGTCGTCGTAAGTCAATTTAATAAGTGAGGGAACACCTAAATGACACAATTTTTTACACCGAATATAATTGACGTAGAAGCCAGTGGTTTTGGTGCTGCAAGTTATCCAATAGAAGTTGGCGTTATCAATCAATTTGGTGAGAAATTTTGTAAATTAGTCAAACCTCAAACTGATTGGCAGCATTGGGATGATAAGGCTGAAAATCTGCATGGCATTAGTCGTACCTTATTGTTAGAGAAAGGTTTACCAATCGTACAAATTTGTCGTGAATTAAATCAGTTTTTATTTAATCAAATTGTATATTCAGACGGATGGGTGGTAGATCAGCCATGGATGATTAAATTATTTGCAGATGCTAGGGTGTCTATGCAATTCAAGCTGAGCCCGTTGGAAATGATCTTGGATGAGGATCAAATGGCAGTTTGGCACGATACAAAAGATAAAGTATGTAAAAAAATGAAGATTCAGCGACACCGTGCAAGTAGCGATGCTGCGTTAATTCAAAGTACTTTTGTTGCAACAAAAGAAATTTGTAGTTTAAGATAATATTGAGACTGCGACATGGCGTGGTCATTGATAGTAATTTTTAGTCTCATATAGTTATTTAGCGAAATTAAAAAGCATGCCTATTGATCATATACCTGAAAAACGCATTGATTTAATCTGTGATAAGTTGGCAAACGAGGGATTTATTATTCTTCGAGATTTTTTGCCAGAACCCTTAGCTGTGTCTTTGTTAGATGAGGCGGAAATCCTATCCAAAACTCATTTTAGTACAGCGGGTATTGGTAGAAATGACGAACAACAAATTAATACTCAAGTACGTACCGATAGCACTCTTTGGTTAACTCATGATTCAGGCTATCAAACAGAATATCTC
>NZ_JBPOFP010000253.1:0-2029 GCF_051252315.1 Paraglaciecola sp.
GACCGATATAGACTTGGGGTGGGTGGAAAACCAAGCATCTGTTGAGGGACTGGCTCCGGACGGAACCATAGTAGACGACCTATCGGGCACCAATCCCCAAAATGACGAAATCACCTATACTACCATTTGTCAAAGGAACGGTATATCACTACAAAAGACAGGAACTTTTAACGACAGTAATAATGATGGTTACGCCCGCGTAGGAGAGACCGTGAATTACTTCTTCTCACTGATAAATACCGGGAACACCACCTTGGAACAAGTGGAACTCGTTGACCCACTTTTAGGAGGTACCATGTATGAATGGGATGAATTGCCAGCCGGGACTACTGTGACATGGCAGGAAACATACACTATCACTGCGGACGATATCGAAGCTGGTATGGTAACGAATCAGGCCACTGTACACGCAATTTCCCCAAATGGTATGCTATGGGAGGATCTTTCGGATGATCCAACTGACCCCACCGACATGGATGTTGATGGAGACGGAGACCCCGATGACCCCACTGATGTGGAAATTATTGGTGAAACAGGTTCGGAAATTGAAATCTTTAACGGTATTACCCCAAATGGGGATGGATCAAACGACTATTTTGAAATTAGGGGTATTTCTAATTTTCCTAAGAACCATGTTTCTATTTTTAACCGGTGGGGCGTATTGGTATGGGAAACTACTGGGTACAACGAAAGTCAAAACGTATTCAGGGGATATTCCAACGGAAGGGCAACTATAAACAGAAGCGATAAGCTGCCATCCGGTACTTATTTTTATACAATTAGATTGCAAAACCCTCAATCTAGTGAAAAGGAACGTTCCTACTCAGGATTTTTGTACATCAACCCATAAAACCGACCAAAGACACTGATTTTTATAACTTATGATGCCACCTAACCCAAATCGAACCATAGTCACTTTTGCAATCCTTTTGTTTGTTGTTCTGTGCGACGGTCTTGTTGCTCAGCAAGCTCCGCAATACACCCAATATATGTACAATACCCAAATCATTAATGCTGGTTATATGGCGACCAAGGAAGTTCCTCATATTGCATTGCTGGGGCGTACGCAATGGACACATTTCGATGGGGCACCAAAAACAGGAACGCTCAGTGTAATGACACCTTTAGGTCTAGATCAAAAGAATGCAGTGGGACTATCCGTTCTTCAAGATGAAATTGGTCCGACCGTAACATCTAACCTGGCATTTGACTACGCCTATAGCCTCTGGGTTTCGAGAAAGGCCAAAATTTCGTTTGGTTTGAAGGCTGGAATAAAAATGTTAAATGTCGATTTTTCTAAGTTGAACATAGCCGATCCTGGGGATATTTTCGAAAATAACGTTGACAACAAAATTCTTCCACAGATAGGGGCAGGAGTTTACTATCATAATGATAAGTTCTATATTGGTCTATCGGTTCCCACTTTCTTTCAATCCGAACACTTTAATCTAGTAGACGAATCGAATAATGGTAGCTCACTGTATGAATTGAACGTGTACGATCGGTTGCACTACTACCTTATTGCGGGGCATATTTTAGAAATTTCAGATACGGTCAAGTTCAAACCAGCTGCCCTGACAAAGATAGTTTCCGGTTCGCCCTTACAATGGGACATCTCGGCAAACTTTCTCTTTTACGAACGTTTTGTTGTAGGGGCGTCCTACCGCTGGAGTTCCGCATACAGTGCCATGACCGGTTTTCAAATATCCGATCAGTTATTTTTGGGCTTTGGATATGATTATCAAGCCACTTCAATTGAAGATTTTAGTCAAGGATCTTATGAAGTATTTTTAAACTTCAACCTTTTCAACAAAGCCAATTGTGAGTGCAGTATAAAGCCACGCTTTTTTTAATATTAGTGGAAACAACACCCGTAATACCATTTCTGATTTAAAAATACTCAAAAAAAAAATTTAGTGTATAAATCATTTCCGGTAATAGATTTAACAATCTCTGGATTCAGTTGATTGACCAATTGTAAAAGCTCTACATAACTAGCTATGTTGAGCTATTAGAGTGGATAGAATGC
>NZ_JBPOFP010000254.1:0-2009 GCF_051252315.1 Paraglaciecola sp.
GCGTAAGCCAGTAGCCCCGCTAGGTAATGGCACATCAACTCAGACATGCCATAACGGCGGCTCTCATCTAAGAATAATGGTTTGCCATCTGCACTCCATAGTGATTGATGCACGTGTGATGAGCTACCCGCTGCATCGTTGTGCCATTTCGCCATAAATGTAACGGCTTTACCGTGCTGCCATGCTATTTCTTTACAGGCATTTTTAACAATTGAATGCTGATCCGCTGTGGTCAGTGCTTTGTCGTATTTAATGTTCAGCTCTTCTTGGCCTGCTGATGCTTCACCTTTTGAACACTCAACTGTAATACCTGCTCCGTATACGCCATTGCGCATCGCACGGATCACACCTTCTTCTTTGGTGGTTTGGAATATATGGTAATCTTCGTTGTAAGCACTTGCTGGCTGCATATCGCGATAGCCTGCTTTACAGGCATCTGCATAGCTTTGATCGAACATGAAGAACTCAAGTTCAGTCGCCATCATCGGCTCCATACCCATTTCAGCTAGGCGCGCAATCTGCTTACGTAAAATGGCGCGCGGCGAATGCGGTACTGGGTTGTACTTTTGATCTAACACATCACACAATACCAGGGCAGTACCTTCTAACCAGGGAACACGGCGCAATGTGCTCATATCTGGCTTCATGATGTAATCGCCGTAACCCGCTTCCCAGCTCGTCGATTTATAACCTTTTACCGGTTCCATCTCTAAATCTGTGGCGAGTAAATAGTTACATGAATGCGTTTCTTCTGCGGCGTGTTTAATGAAATAGTCAGCGTGAAAACGCTTGCCCATTAATCGCCCCTGCATGTCTACCTGGCAAGCTAGCACTGTATCTATGGTGCCGTTAGCGAATTCTTCTTTTAGTAGTTCCAGAGTCAACATTGCGTTCATTGGTGTCCCTCATTATCTGTCATTTTTGTCATAGGATTTAGTATCAAAATTAGTGATCTACGTTATTTAGAGTATCGGCGATTAACTGCGCCCAAACCTCTTGGCCTGCGCTATCGACAATTAAGTCATTGCGCACCTCTAACATCACATTGTCTAACTGGTTGTCTGTGCCGTGCTTCGTGACCATGTGCAGTACTGGATCAGATGGCCCGTACGGCTCATTTAAGCGCACATCAAAATCACTCAACAGCTGCGCTTGCCTGCAGACATCTTTCGCGAAAGCGTTATCTAGCTCGCAAATAACACCTAGCTGTACCGGGCGCTTCACCTCTTTAAAAATAGGCGTAAAGCTGTGTACTGTCACTAGTATTGTGCGCCTGCCTGCCGCTGCCCTTGCCTTTATGTGCTCGGCTATTTGCTGGTGAAACGGCAAATAAATTTGCGCTACACGATAGTCTCGCTGCTGCGCCGTCAAATCTTTATTGCCTGGTATTTCAGTTACTTCACTCAAGCGGGGTATCGAGCTTAGCTCCGTTGGCGGCCTATTACAGTCATATAATAGACGTGAATAGTTTTGCGCAATTAAGCAGGCATCTAATTTTTCACTGAGCAGCCTTGCCGTCGCCTCAGCACCGATGTCCCAGCCGATATGGCTCTCTACTTCTGCCTGTGTTAATCCCAAGTTATTAAAATCTGGTGGAATATAATTACTGGCGTGCTCACACACCAGTAATATATCTGATTTCCCTAATGGGTTTACCAGCTGTGCTGGTGGCTTCTCTAATCCTTGCATCACCACGGCGACACATCTCCTTGCTCTAATAAATTATGAATACAAACTGTTTACTTACCAAAAACCAGTTCTGGCAACCACAATGTAATCTGTGGGAACACCATAAATAACACCAGTGCAAATACCATAATGGCAACAAACGGTGTGATCGATTTATAGATATCCATCAAGCCGATCTCTTTGGGGGCCATGGCCCTCATTAAGAATAAGTTGTAGCCAAATGGCGGTGTCATATACGCTATTTGACAGGTCACGGTATACAGTACGCCGTACCAAATAGGGTTAAATTCAAGTGCAATAATCAGTGGAATGTATAGAGG